>NZ_CP017756.1 GCF_001854325.1 Cupriavidus malaysiensis | reverse complement strand
ATAAATCGGGTCATAAAGCTCGGCTTCGTGTCCATGTCCGGCAGGGATCAGGTCGGCAAATGCTTTGCTCGAAAGGAAGATTGCGAGCAGTCGGTGGAGCTCGGTTACGACTGAGGCCGCATTAGGCAAGTGGCCTGGACGTCCGGCATCCTCCTGGTCGGGAATGTACTCGGCCATGAGCGGAGATGTGAGTGAAGAAACGAGTACCATGCCATTCTTGTGATGCCTCTGCAATTAGGGTGGCGCTGGAGCACAGGCCAGGAGAAGTGAATGAGCATCTCCGATACCGAGATCGTATTTCAAATTGCCGTGGACAAGTTGCTCAATGGGTCGACGAAGCCGAGCAGGTTCTGCGGGCTAGTTTGTCCGGATCAGTACGTTGGTGCGGTGTCGTTCAGTGGGGGCAGTTTCCACGTCGAGCCGCGGGAAACGGCATCTCATGACAAGGACTTCACACATCGCTTGTCGGCCCGTGGCATCCGGTCAAGAAATCCAAGGCTCATCATGGTCTTGGAGAGCCCGCATCTGGCTGAGTTCGGGATCTCGACACGCGGGAAGGTCGACCCGGTAAAGCATGCGGATCCGGGACCAGCGCGCGGCCCGACCGGCACACGAATCCGCCAGAAGCTAGGCCTTCAACAAGTGGGCGCCAGCGAGAACTTCCACCTCAAGGAAGGCCAGGAGCTGGACCTCCTGCTGGTGAATGCAATCCAGCATCAGTGTTCGCTGGGGGAGAAGACGAGTCAGTATCGCGACCGTGTCTTCGAGCACCTCTGGGGGGGCGACGGCAGGGCATCGTTCGGCACGAGGCTCGCCGGCCTTTACAGCGCCTCTCGAGGCGACGTCATCCTGAATTGCTGCACCGTCGGCGGCAATCCCAAGAATTCGTTGAAGGCAAAGGTGCGGGGCGCGATTGAGGGAGTCGTGGGAACGGGCGAGGGCCAATCACGAGTATTCGAGCTGACGCATCCTTTCCACTGGGGGTACCAGCGCAGGTCGTCTTGATACGCTGGCCACGCGCCGGCGCTCGTAGAGTTACGCGAGCCGGCAGTGCAGAGAGGGCCGGTGATCCTGTTGAGGAGATTGGATATCCGATAGCTATCAGATATCCGGTTATCGCGGTCGCCACGATGCGAGTCGATTGTCAGGACTTTTCCCAGGGCGCGGGCATACGCAGGGTCTTGCGTAGGCGCTCGTTCGGTATCGGAGGCCTTTCCAGCCGGGCCAGGAAGGCCGCGTAGGCTTCGGGTGACCCGACGATGAGTGTCTGCTCCAACAATACCTCTTCCGCGGCGGCGCGCGCGGCTTCGCGGACAAAGGCCGTGGGCGTTTTGCCCGTCGCCTTGGCGGCCTGCTCAATCAAACTGCGGTCGTCGGCTCGGATGGGGATACTGAACCGTTCGCGCGGTGCACGACGCGTGTCTTTCGTAGGTTGCACGGTAGAGCTTCCAGATGCGAGCTCAGCAACAAGAGGCGGGCGTTCGAATGGCTATCGCTATCCATGGCGATCTCTCCGGCATCGCCCGATCGCGTCGGTAGGTGGCGATCAAGCCCCGTGGATTGTGATTCAACAGATACATTATGCGCTTCGCAGAGCCTGTTTGCTTCCTGCCCGATATTATGGACTGCGTCGAGAAAATCGGTTAACATCTGTCTAACAACTGACCCCCGATATCGGCGTGGCATGTCCATCTGGTGCGGGGGAGAAAAAGCCGGCGAAAGCCGGTTTTTTCATTTTCGGAGGTACGAATGCAAGGGGAGGCCGGCCAAGTGCGTGCCTTGCGCACGAGAGTCTATGTCGACGGCTACAACTTCTACTATGGCGCCCTGAAAGGGACGCGCTACAAGTGGCTCGACCTCTACGCACTCTTCAAGCACCAGATCCTACCGTCGATTCTCGTCGAGCAGGATGGCCTACCTGCACAGAGTGAACTGCTGCCCGAGGCTATCCAGTACTTCACCGCGACGATCATTGAGAGTGCTGCAAAGGCAGCCGATTCAGTGTCTTCGCAAGCACGGTATCACACGGCACTACGCAAGTTGCACGATGGGACCATCCGCATTGTGGAAGGGTACTACTCGCTGACGAAGGCGCGCGCACCTGCTATCGACGATGCCGATCCGAAGCGGCCACCACGGGAGTGCGATCGCGTCCCGATCTGGAAGCTCGAGGAGAAGCAGAGCGACGTCAATCTTGCTTTGCATGCGTACCATGACGCGATGACCGGCCAGATAGACCAGGCGGTCATCGTGTCCAATGACACCGATCTAGTTCCCGCGCTACGGATGATCCGTGAGAACACGGGGGCGATGATCGGTCTGGTCGTGCCGACCAGGGACCATGAGCGCCGCCCAAATGCTGATCTCACAAAGTATTGCCATTGGGTCCGGCACCACCTGAAAGAGCAGGAACTCGCTGCCTCGCAGCTGCCGCGCGTGGTGCCAGGGGGGAGAAGCCCCACAATCAAGCCAGATTCGTGGTACCCCCATCCTGACCTCTTTCAGCGCGCACTCCAGCTCGCGACCAAGGTCCGCGGGGGGCGGTCCGCGGCCTTCAGGTGGTTCGAGCAGCCGTCTCCGTATCTGGGGAACGCGCGACCGCTCGACCTCATGGAAACAAGGGAGGGCGCCCTGCGAGTCGTCGCCTACATGGAGGACTGGCTAGCGCAGCAGCCAGGACAAGAGCCTTAACGTATCGATCCTCCGTGGTTGATCTCCCGTTGTGCTAGGTATCATCCTTCTGGTGATTCGCCAATGCGCGACGGCTACGTGACCACGTGACATACGCGCCGGTCGCAGCAATGCCACCGATGAAGCCGCCCGCGGCCGCCAGCCACGCGTTCATCTGCACCAAATCATTGAGGCTCGGCAGACGGCCGAGTGCATGGGTGTCTGCGTCCGGCACCAACACACTCGCTGAGCCAGCACTGAGCATCATGGCGACGCACATTCCGACGGCGATCAGGCCGTATCTCGCGTGCCCCATGCGGAAGGTCACGAATAGCATCGTTGCGAATCCCGCCGCGCCGAGCGCCAGCGCCCACGAGGGCAAGGCTCCGGCGAGCATCACGCCGCCCTGTATGGCCGTCCACACGACTCCGGAGACGATCAGTTGCAGCACGAGGCATTGCCCGAAGCTGAGTTCCTTGAACAGGAGAAGGAGTGCTTCACTCGCGAACGCGACCTTGTCGCCGAGGGTCATCTTTTGCATCGATCAGTCCTCTCATTTCGTTGTGCTGTGCATGGAGACTTCCACTCATCCACCACGAAGCACGGATACACAAGCCTTCGCGCTGGGAGTTGCCAGATCAGCCCTCTGATCTCTGCGGGTACCAGGAGCGCCCGAAAGCCGCGAGGCCTCGCCTCAGAATGCCTGGCCCATCTTCAGCTGGCGCTGCTGCGCAATCAGCCCTCGGAGCACCATCACCTTCTGAGTGCGCGCTTCCGCGTTCACCCCGACCGACGCCTCCAGGTCGGCCCGGAACTTCTTCGCAGCCTCCTTGATGTGGTCGGGCATCGCCCCGGTCACCTTGCTGCTGCTGCCGCCGGCATTCGGGTCGACCGTCTTCTGCGCGTAGGTGTCGTGCAAGGTCCGCAACATGGCCCGGCCAATGTACGTCGCATAGTCCTCAGCCATCACCGAGACAATGCCGTTGATCGCGGCCGGATCCGACGGTGAGGATTCCATGACGTCTAGAAGCAGCACCAACTCGTGACGCGGAAACGCGCGAAGAAAGCTGATCTCCTGGCCAGAGAGGTTCACGCCACGGACGATCTTGTCCAGGATGCTGTCGGTCTGGTAGCTGGAGACGACCGTGTTGTCGGATAACGCATCCGACGTGGTCTGATCACCAGCAAGCATCGTGATCACGTAGCGCTTCGTGCCGAACCAAAGATACTTTTCGTTCTTGCTGAGCGACTGGCAAGAATGGGGATCCGTGATGTTGAGGTCCGAGCAGCTGTTCAGCTTCTTCGGCTCGACACTGCCCGGCGCTTTGCCTTCGACCAGGTCGGCAAAGGTCAGCGTCGCCGGGAAGTCCTCGTCCGAGTAAGACAGTGTCTGATTGCCCGGGTCCGTGGTCCTCCGTAGCGTCGTGCCGAAGAAGCTCATGAAGTTGTACACCAATGCGGCCGGCCCACCGAACATCCCGTTCTCCATCATGTCGATGCCGCCATTCGTAACCAGCGCATTGACCAGCATGTTCGCGTTGTTCGTACTCGAATCGCGGGCTTGTGACGTTGCCTGGAGAGGGCCCGACGAGAACATCTTGTCCCATGCGGAAACGAACCCGTTATAGAGGCCTTTCGCCTCGCCCCACTGGAGATTGATTTCATTGGAGAAGTTGCTCCCGAACGCGTCGGCCAGGCCGGAGGCACCGATCGCGGACCCGACCATCATCTTGGAAAGCTTGCAGGTGTTGTACTGGCCGGAGTTCATCTCGCGCGCCATGTTCTGGAGCCAGGTCAGGATGTTCGAGCACGGATTGCACACTGCGGTGATCGCCAGGTGGATCAGATAGCCCGGTGCCGCCTGGACGATCTGCCGCACCATCTGCTTAAACTGGTCAGTGCCGAGGAACGAGAAGCTGCCCAGGTACAGGTCGACGCCGCCGCAGCCGGCATCGACGCGAGGCGGGTCGAAGCTGTACAGCGTGTAGTTGCGCACCGGCACGCGCAGCGCGCCGTTGCCGCCCGAGAGCGTTGCGCCCATTCTGCCGAAGGTCGTGGTGGCACTCGTGTAGTTCCACATCGAGTCCATCGCGGAGTTCGAGTAGAGCGCTCCTTCGGAGGATGCCGTCGAGAGGCCAAGGGCCAGCGCCGTGGAAAATGCCGCGAAACGCTGGACACGCTTCGCGCGCAGGCGAGTCAAGAATTGGGTCATTTCAAGCGTCCTTGAATGGCTTGCGTCATCAATTTCACCAGCTCCTGTGGGTCGTCCGTGTCCTGCATTCCAGCCTTGATCTGCGCCACGTCGTCGGGCTTCAGGATGCCCCGCTGCTGAAGCGTAGCGATATCCGTCAGCTCCTTCGGGACCAGCTGCCTCTCCATCGCCGCAAGGGCGATCTTGTCCTTCAGGCCGTCGGCAGCCATCGCCCCGTGAGCCACCACCAGGTACTGCGCCGGCTCCTTGTTCGTGCCCGGCACCGCGAGTACGACCGCCGGGGCGACCTTCAGATCCAGGGACCGAAACACCGCCCGGTCCTTGTCCACGACAAACTCTGACCGGCCCATTCCACGCAGCGGCCGCCCGTCCAACGAAATCGCCTTCACCGGTATCTTGGTTTCACGCTGCACCTCCTGCATGGTCTGGTACTGTGCGTCGCAGAAGGCGCAGGTGCTGTCGAAGAAGAAGAACAGGCCTCCGCGGCTTGACAGGGACTTCAGGATCTCGCCCTTGGCCTTCTCGACCGTGAACAGCATGCCGCGCCGCGCGAACGTAGCGGACGGTACGCGGAACTCCTCGTTCAGGTAGGGGTCCGCCTGCGTCACGCGTTGCCCAGCGGTCGCGAACGCGTCGCTCATGTCCAACATGAGACGTTGGGCGTACAGGAACGCGCGCATGTTTTCGTCGCTTGGCTTCTCGATCGCGTTGTCACGCAGGATCTCAACCTTTTTGCGCAGCCAGGGGACCGAGAACGGCCGCTTCTCAGGTTCCGGGGGGGCTTGGGGTGGCCGTGGCTCGGGGGCCGGCGGCGGAGGGGGCTCCTCCAGGGACTGCTTGCGTGCTCGAGGATCCTTGTAGAAGTACCAGCCTTCCTCCTTCGACGTGTAGTAGCCGAAGTTGTCCCGCGGCTGCGCGAGTGCCTCAGAGCCGAAGGTCAAACAGATCGCGAGAACGCAGCTGACCCCAATCTCTTGACGGTAGTGCATCCATAGCTCCACTTGAACTCCAGCCAATCTACTGCAGCCCGACCGGTTCAGAAAAAGCAATTTGTCGAGCGCCGCGGCCACTGTCGATGTTGACAGCGCCAGAAACTGGCACTGGCGCGCGCTGGCCCGCAACCACGCCTTTCAGCAGACTATGGCCGCGGCCGAAAAGGCTCCCGCGCAGCCTTTAAAGTTCTTTTTCTGAACCCGCGATCGCGTGCAAGAATCCGCCGCAATCGAACTCGCCACGCGGGGAAAGTCAACGATGCATCGACACCACCGACTACCGGCAAGACAAGTGCGCACCGTCATCGGCGGCGCCGTGGCGGCCATGGTGTTCCACGGTGGGGCGCTTGCCTCTGAGAACTGCTTCGATCAGGCCTCTAAGCGTTTCGGCCGAGACCCTTGGCTGTATTACGCGATTGCAGAGGCTGAATCCTCCATGCGGGTCGGGATCGTCAACGACTCCCACTACGCCCGCACGAAAAGTGTCGGCCTGGGTCTCATGCAGATCGACTCGCGCCACCTGAAATGGCTCTCCCAGTATGGGATCACACAAGAGACGCTCCTCACCCAGCCTTGCCAGAACGTGATGGTTGGCGCGGCCGTCCTCGAGGAGATCATAGGCCGGGAGGGCGCGACATGGAATGCGGTCGGGGCGTACAACGCGGGCTGTACGCAGTTGAAGGGTGCGGCATGCGAGGCCGCGCGAAATGCCTACGTTAAGCGCGTATGGCGGGCGTACCAGAAGAAGTTTGAGCTGATGGGCGCGAAGGGGACACAGCCCGTCTCCGCGCCGCCTGCAGCAGCGCGGCGGCCGCTGCGGGTCAGCAGCCACGGGTCGCCAGTCGCGGGCGATCAAGGCACTCAGGGCGATGCCGCCAACGCAGGAGGTCAGTGAATGGGACGCCTACTGTCTTGGCTTCTCGCGGCTGGAACGGGCCTATGGATCGGATGGGTGATGCTCGCCGCTGACGAATCCGTGCGGATCGAGCGCGCGGCGGCGGCGTGCGGCACCGTAGCTAAGGCACTGGGCAGCACTGTGCGGATGGTCAGCCCAGCCGTCGGCGAGTCGCTATTCGCGCTCCACGACGAATGGTCGCAGCGCTGCCAGGAGTCGATCTGGTATGGGTTCTACAGTGAGAACCAGGAGCCCGGCGAGGCGAGCGAGAAGCCCGCCGCCACCGTTCGCGCCCGCAAGAGCCGGGTCGCGCCGGAGGACCAGCTTTGAACAAGCTAAGGGAGGGCGTGCCGGCATTCCACTCGTTGCTCATCGACCCGGTGAAGCAGCGAGCGCGGGCTCATGTACCCAAGCCGGCAACGCGCTTCTCCTCCGCCTGGCGCGGCGACGATGAAGTGGTCGCATTCCTGAACCACATCTTCACCGAGGCGGCAGCGCTCTGCGCGTCCGATGTCCACTTCCACGATCGCGATGGATGGACCGAAGTCCGGCTGCGGATCGACGGCGACTTGAAAACTCTGTACTGCCTCGACCAGAGCGCTTCTCGATTCATTGACGACCACCTCCGCGCCAAATGCTCCCTGTCGCCCTCCGAGCGGCAGATGCCACTGGACGGCCGATTCCGGTTCGACCTGGGGGACAGAATGCTCGATGTTCGCGTCAGCATCATCGGAACCGACGCCCATGGCGACGCTCAGTCGATCGTCTGTCGTGTCATCGATGCGGGCCTCGGCAATGGCACGATCGACGACATCGAGATGCCCTCATCGACGCGCAACGCGCTGGCTGTGGCGCTACAGGCGACTGAGGGAATTGTTCTGGTGGTCGGGCCAACGGGATCGGGCAAGACAACGACCCTCTACGCCTGCCTCGGCACGCTCGATCGCCCCGAGAAGCACCTCGTCACGGCCGAGGACCCCGTCGAACGCAGGCTCGAGCGGGCCAACCAAGTCATCAAGAACCCGCAAAGAAACTTTCCTACGATCCTGCGCGCATTCCTGCGTCAAGACTTCGACGTTTGCCTCGTGGGCGAGATCCGCGACGCGGAGACCGCTGCAATCGCCTATCAGGGGGCCAACACGGGCCATCTGATGCTCTCTACGCTGCACTCCAAGACAACGGCGTCGACTGTTACCCGTCTGGGAGACTTCGGCATTGACCCATACACCATCGGCTCCGCCACTCTCGCTATTCTCGCGCAAAGACTCGAACGCGCGCTCTGTCCACATTGCAAGGTGGAGTACTACCCGACAGAAGGCGAGTTGCATACCCTGGAGCACGAGGCAGGGTACGTCATCCCTGCGAGCTACGACGACGGCGCGCCATTTCACAAATGCAATGAGGCCGGCTGCGAGCATTGCCGGGACGGACGAAAAGGGCGCATTCCGATCATCGAACTCCTGGTTGCCGACGACGCTGTTCGTGCCGCCATCGCCTGCAAGGATCCGGGCGCGATCGCGGAGGCGGCGACACTCCAGCCACAGTTCCGCGCACTCCAGCACGCCGCATTGGACTGGAGCCTGGCGGGGCGCCTGGACTTCCACACAGCGATGAAGGTGGGCAAATGAACAATCGACGGCGATTCACGCTCGCGGCCGTGGCGAGTCTCTTCATTCCAGCCTCGCACGCAGGTGCCAACGATCGGCCTTCGCCTGGGCCCGGCCTGGGTGATGGTCCCGGGCGGGGCGACCTGAAGCCGTTTCTCAGTATCGGGGACTTCAAGGAGGATCGCCAGAAGGTTTTCTTCTTCTTCTCGTACGGCTGTCCATACTGCGCGCAGCACTGGCGCGCGATCAGCGCGTGGGGCGCCTCATTGCCGAAAGGCTGGAGCCTGGTGAAAGTACCGGTCCTCCTGACGGACGATGCAAGCCGCGCCGCCGCGATCGCCTTCTATGCCGTGCTCAAGCAGATGCCAACCAGGATCATGGAGTTCGAGGAGCACGCGTATCGCGCCGGCATGCCACAGGACCCGACCGTGTACGCAAAGATCCTGCGCGCGATGGGCATCGTAGTAGACCCCTCGTACGTGCGAGGCGACGCGTTCAAGCTGGCGGTCACGCGCAATCTCCAACTCACGCAACGCTACCAAGTCCAGGTCACACCGCACTTCGGGATTGGCGGTCTCTGGGCGACCAACAGTAACTTCACCAACGGCGACTACGCCGTACTGATGCGGTTGATCAACGGATTGATCTCTCAGCAGATCGAAAATCCCTAACGCCAAGGAGCATTCATGCGTCGAATCCTCACCTCGCTCGCGCTGTGCCTGCCGATCGCCGCCGGCGCTGCCGAGTCGCCGGCGAAGGCCACGATCGAGCTGTTGACGAGGGGCCTCAGCAACGTCAAGACCTTCGAGGGGCCTGCCGGTATGACCGGGGTCGTGGGAATGGCCCCCGCGAAGGCGGCGGGAGGCAAGGCCCAGCCGGTCACCTTCTTCGTGGATCAGACCGGCACTGCGGTCATCTACGGCATCGCGTTCAACACGAAGACGCAGCGCATGATCGGCGCTGAGACGATCGTCACTGTGGCCCAGTCCATCGGTGAGTTGCCCGCACCAGGTCGGCCGGCTGCGCAGTCCGTCGCGCCACAGGAACTGGCGGCACTGAAGAACGCGAGCGCCATCGAGACCGGGCCCGCGCAGGGTTCGACCATCATCTATGCGTTCATCGAACCCAACTGCATCTACTGTCAGCGCGCGTGGCGCGAGATCACCGCGGCACAGAAGGCGAGTCGCCTCCCGAACACCGTCGTCCGCTGGATACCGATCGGGTTCGAGCAGAGCGGGGTCGGCCGGGCCTCTGCGGGGATGGCCACTTCGGGGGACGGGTTCGCGAAGCTCGATCGGCTTTTCGATGGCACCCCCGCCGCCCCGAACGACTTCACGCAGAAGGTGATGGCGAACTCCGCCCTCTACGAGTCGCTCGGACTACAGGGCACGCCGACCTTCTTTGTGGTCAAGGGCAACGCCTCGAAGAAGGTGCAAGGCTGGCTGGATCTCGCGAGCCTCTCTCTATGAGTGGCCGTCATTCTCTGCACGGCATGCGGGACGTCATTGTTGCGATCTCGCTGGCCACGGTTGTGGCAACCCCTTCGCAGGCAGTTGCCGAGGCAGGGCCTGGCCGGCTGGACAGCTTCCAGATCCGCCACCCCATGGCCACGGCGCTGCTGTCGACCTTGACTGCGGGCCTCTGGCCGTCGCAGTTCGCGTCTGACCTTGCTCCCCCGCCCAATGCGTATCAGCACAGTTGGACGCCCCTACAGGTCGAGTATCTGCGGCCCCCGGCGGAGAAGTCGTTCCGCAGCTGGCGCCGCTTCTTCGCCAAGACCATGGTCGGTGGGGGCCTGGCGTGGTCATTGTGGCTCATCTACCGAAAGAGGAGACGAAATGTCTGACCAACTGCGGATTGCCGGTGCTCGCCTACTCGTCCTGGCCTTGGCGGTCGGCGCGCTGGAGGGCTGCGTGACCGGACAGGGGCGCCAAGGGCCCGTCACCTACGCCGCGACTCGCTCTCAGTTCCAGATCCTTGACGTCGTTGGGACGTCCGATATTGCGAAGACGGGAGACGGACCGCAGACGTACATCTGGCGCGGAGGGCAAGAGTACAGGGAGCTTCGATTCACCTGGCAGGCGCCAGTGCTGGACGACGCGGCCATCAAGGAGGGGTTGGCGGCCGCAATCCCCACGCCGATCGCCTCTCACCACTACGTCGTCACCTTTCCGTTCAATGGGTGGCAGCTTGGCACGACGCAGCGCAGCGTGCTCGACGAGCTCCCGACGTCGGCGTCCGAGTATGCAGTGACCGGGCATACCGACAGTGTTGGCTCGGACCGCTACAACGAGCAGCTCTCGGCCAAGCGAGCGGAGACGGTCAAGAACTACCTGATTGTGCGTGGGGTGGACCGGAAGAAGATCGAAACCCGCGCGGCGGGCGAGCGCGAGCCCGCCGTGCCAAACGATACGCCCGACCACCGAGCGCAGAACCGCAGGGCAGAGGTCGAATTGAACTAGAACGCACGGCAGACGCGATTCTTTTTCTGAACAGCGAGTTATGGGCCAGGATGCTCTCACGTCAACCACGCCTGCGCGGGACTCGCCATGAAAGACGTCAACATCGCCAGCCATCTCGATGCCCTCCCACAGCTGATCTGGTTCGAGGTGGATGAGCTTTTTCCCTTCTTCATCTGCCTCTTCGTCGGCATCTACTTCAAGATCATGACGCCTATGCTGGTTGCTGGCGTCGTCGGCAGCATGTGGTACATGCGGCAAAAACGGGACGCTCCCCGTGGTGGCCTCTTCCACATGTTCTACTACTTTGGCCTGCGTCCCTTGAACGGCGCGCATCAGAACGGGCTAATCGCGGACATGATGGAGTAGCTCGTGAACTTCAAGAACCTCTTCTCCACCTGGGATAACGCCATGGGTGTCGCCAAGATCGCGATGCTTGTGGCGGCTGGAAGTGTTGCTGTCAACGTCCTGCTGGCGGTCAAGTTGGTCATGTCCCATGAGCGGGTGACGCTCATCCCGCCGCACCTGACCGACAAGGCCGCGGTCGCGTGGAAATCCGCGTCTGGCAGCTACAAAGAAGGCATCGCTCTCTACGTCTCTTCGATGCTTGGCTCGGTGACGCCTCAAACCGCGCTCTTCGTTGCCGACGCACTCGCGTACTTCTTCGATCCGAAGATCTATCCGTCGGTGCGAACGCAGATCCTGTCGATCGTCGACGACCCCAACTATGCAAAGTCGGGGACCATCAACGTGTTCACACCTCAGAAGGTTTTTTATGAGGCAAGTACCGAGAAGACGTTTGTCACGGGTGTGCTTGCCACCACAGCGTACCGGACGAACGCGACGCCGATCGGAAACCTGGGAGTCACCTACGAGATGATCATCGAAATAGATCGGGGCCTGCCGAGGATCCGCCGATTTACGAGTTACGGCGGTGAGCCTCACACCGTGAAGTGGACACAGACCCATAAGAAGGAGGCCGACGCTGCAGCGGCGAAGGCGCAAAAGGGCGAAGACATCAATTTGCTCCCGCAGGACGCTGAAACGAAGAAGCGGCTCGAAGAGTCGGCCACGCAGGCTGCAGCGCAGGCGGCGGCGAGCGAAGCGGGGGCCTCGGCGCCTGGCGCTTCCGGCGAGCCGGCGAAGGATATGACCAACGATAGCGCGATAGACCCCGCTACGGGCGGTGGCCGGACCCCTGCAAAGAGTGACGGCGCGACGCAAGGAGGGCTGCTGTGAAAGGACTTCCCCCCTCGATTGCTCAGCTCATCGCGGCCTTGTTGGCGGTATACGCCCTGCCCAGTCTTGCTCAGACGCCGCCAAAGATTGGCGAAGATAGCCAGGAGGCGGCAGCTATTCCGTTCACCCGTAACGGCAACCCGGTGACGACCGGCGCGCCGGCAGTACCAGGGTCGCCACCTGCGCCAGGCACACCGGCCCCTACAGTACAGAAGCCTAGCAGCGGTCCGGGCCACGTTGCTGGACAGGCCGGGATGGACTCTGGGCGCGCGCCAGGGGCCGGAAGGGCGCCAGCGGGCAACTCGGCGGGTGCTCCTGCGGGTAGCAAGGCGGCTCTCGCAGAAGAGCAGGGGAAGCTGGCGGCCGCTAGCGGGGCCGCGGCAGCCCCTGCTGCGGCGGGAGCGGCCACGGCTGCGCCATCGACCCAGCCAGGAAAGCTGCGTAGGCCGATGGCGTTCCCGGGGAGCGCTGGTACCCCGTCGATCACGCCCCAGACCGTGGCGACGCCGCCCTACAACACCAGGCTGCCTGCGCTTGGGATGCCGCCTGGGGCGAAGCAGAGCGCGAAGCCGACGGTGATACGAACCCGTCCAGGTATGACTGAGATCGTGACGATTGCGTCCCAGTACCCGAATCGCATTGCGACGCCGTTCGCGAAGCCAAACGTCATCGATCAGCAGGACGTCGAGTTCAAGATCGTCGGGAACTCGGTCTATGTCAGCGCGATGAGCGAGCGGCCCGTCGCCATCTTCCTCTCGGACGTGGACAACCCGGCTGCGGTCATTTCGCTGACTCTCGTGCCGCAGAACGTGCCCCAGCAGACCATCACGCTCGAGCTCGACGTTGCGGGCAAAACCCCCGGTGCGGCCTCGGAGGAGACCGGTCGGGAGTCCGAGTACATCGTGAACCTCCGGACCCTCCTGCGGACTGTCGCGCGCGGCGGTACGCCGCGCGGATTCACGCTGGAAGAGCTCTCGATCCCGATGGCTGTCTCCAATGGTATCCAGGTCGTCCCGCAGACACGGTACTCCGGTAACAAGTACGACATCTTCCGGTACCGACTGACGAACGCGAACGCAGCGTCGGTCACGCTAAGTGAAGAGGCCTTCGAGAGCAAGGGCGTTCGGGCTGTGGCGCTGTTCCCTCGCTTACAGCTACCGCCCGGCGGCGAAACGGACGTGCTGATCGTCGCCGACAAAATCGACGCGGAGGAGTGACTGGTATGAATCTCGTCACCCAAGCACAGCGCTGGTACCAGCAAGCCTCCCCATCCAAGCGCCGCAATACCATCATCTGGGGTGGTTGCGCTGTGGCACTCGGACTCGTTGTGGCGGTGTCCCAGTTCCAACCGGACCGGCCGAAGAAGCTTGATGACCGCCTCGACGTGAAGGTCGTGGCACCGCCGAAGCGCAACGTGGATCTGGAGTCGATTGCCGGACAACTCACGGCCCTCCAGCGCCAACTGCAGGACGTGACGTCGAAGCAGGCGTCCGACCAGGCGCGCAACGAGACGAGCCTCAAGCAGCTGAAGGACAACGTCACGGATGTCGCGGCAGGGAAGCTCGGCGACGCGAACCTGAAGAAGCAGCTGGACCAGGCGATCGAGCATCAGATTGAGGCGATATGGGACAAGAAGAAGGAGGCGGCGGAGCGCGCCGGCGGCGGCCAGCCGATCGCAGGTGGTGGCACCGGCGGCGGCTCGGGGGGGCAACTTGGTTTCCCTGAGCTACCCGTCGTCTCGCAGCCACCGGCTGCCGGGACGGACAGTGCACCGCCGGCGAGCCGCCTCCGGCTTTCGGATGAGCGATCACAGGGTGGGGTGGACGGCGCAACCGCGGATGGTGCAGGCGGTCAGGGTGCCGGGGGGGGCACCAAGCACGCGGCCGGGGTGCCGCCGCTAGGCAAGCCCAATGCGCCCTCGGCAGACATACGGGGTCAATCTGGCGGAGTGGCCTCGCCAACGTGGCTGCCGGCCGGCTCGATTCTCACCGGGACGAACCTGACTGGTATGGACGTCCCGGTCTCGCAGGCGTCGCAGAAGCACCCGACTCCAACCCTGATCCGTATCAAGCACGAGGCGATCCTTCCGAACTATTACACGGCAGACGTCAGCGAGTGCTTCGTTCTCGCCTCAGGCCACGGCGAGCTTTCTACCGAGCGGGCGAAGCTGCGCACGGAGCGCATCACATGCGTGCGTAACGACGGCGGTGTCGTCGAGGCCAGCCTCGATGGCTACATTGTCGGGGAGGACGGAAAGGCGGGGCTGCGCGGCAAGCTCGTGTCCCGTGAGGGAGCCGCAATCGCCCGGACGGTTGCTTCGGGTTGGCTGGCAGCGTTCGGTCGTGGCTTGGGAGCGGCCTTTGCGCTGCAGAACAGTGGCAATTCCCTTTCGATCGGCCGTAGCGCGGTAGACCAGGGTGGCATCACGCTTCGCGGCGGGCGCAGTCCCACTGAGGCGATTCAGGGCGCGGCGCTCTCGGGGGCTGGGCAGGGGCTGGGAGACGCGTTCGAGAAAATCGCGGACTACTACATGGATCTCGCCAAGGAAGCGGTCCCTACGATCGAAGTCGAGCCAGCACGAAAGATTACGATCGTGCTCGTGCGCGGAACGAGCATCAAGTTCAACAAGAGTTGAGGGCGCAGCGATGGAAACGAAACAGCTTGGTGTGGCGGTCCTTGTCGTTTGGTTGCTGGGAGGCTGCGCGTCTGCATGGAATATCGGAGCGCCTGAATCGTCGTGCCCGGGCGTGAAGTCGGGAGTCGTTTGCAAGACCCCCGCGGAAGTCTATCGATTGACCAACAGTCGGGACTCTCTGGTCGTTGTGGATGCGGAGGGCAACAAGGGCGAAGCGCCAGGCGCTGACCAGGCGGGCGAAGCCTCAGGGAAGGCTGCCCGCGGTGGAGGTAAAACCGTGCAGTTGCCGCAGCCGCTTGCCCAGCCGCAACCGATCCTTGAGCCTGCGCAAGTGATGCGCATTCGCGTGTCGCCGTGGATCGACCACAACGGCGATCTGCACTATCCGAGCCTGCTGTTCACCGAGGTAACGCCGAGACGTTGGGCGGTGGGGAACCTGGTCACAGGCGCGTCGGGAAGGGTGCCGACCGCATATCAGGTTGAAGGCGCGGATGGCGACGAAGGGCAATCGCGGCACTCATCCGCGGTGCCGAACTTCAACTCTCAACAAGGTGGGACGATTCCCATGGCGCCTGCCGGTATCGCGCCCTATTCCAAGCGGTCAACCGGGCCCAACGGCAATAGCATCGCTAACGCGTCGAAGGCGGCAATGTCCGGAGCCGTGGCGGGCGCGCGCGACATGATCGACAAGGTAGGTGTGCCGAGCTTGGGCTCGTCATTACCCTAAGCGCGGCACGCGCCGCGTCCTCCGCCGGAGAACGGACGGGCCCTGATCGGGCCCGTTTTCCATTGTGAAGACCAGCGCGATGCCGTCGGCGCGCAGCGACGTGGTGAGGGTAGCGACAAGGGTGCGTCAAAAACCCCCTAGTTAGCGGAGCTTCTGCCGCACTGATTATGCAGCCGCAGGGGCTCATAGACTGCATTCGCGTCGCCGCCTTCTAGTCATCGGTGACCGTCCTTTGCAAACCAGGAGCCACCCAACATGAATGCTATCACCCTGAAACTCGGCGTCGCCGACAAGCTCGCCATGCTGCGCGATCGCAAGAACCAGAAGGCCCTCGCCACGGCCGCCGTCGTTGCCATCGGCCTGGGCGCCTCCATGGCGTTCGCCGGTACCGACACCACCTTCGACAGCATCGTCGCGATGCTGCAGAACTGGCTGGAAGGCTCCCTCGGTAAGGTCCTGGCGCTGGCGGGCTTCGCCATCGCGCTGGGTGCCGGCCTGGTTCGCGGCTCGGCGACCGGCGTGATCTTCGGCGTCGCGATCGCCCTGTGCGCTGTGTACGGCCCCGGCATCTTGACCGCGCTGTTCTCGGGCACCTTCTGACGCCCGCTTCCGGGTTTCGACCAGCCATCCCCAAGTAGCTGGTAGGGGCACTCCTTGAGTGCCCCATTTTCTTTTTCTGAACTCGATCATCTCGCGTAAAAAACCATCAGGTCTTAGCACTTTGGAGAGCATGGTGGGAGCGAATGAGCTTCGCATTGGCGCCTCAGCGCGCTACCGCCCCGCAGAATGGCTTACGCCACTGGCGAGCGAGAACGGGGTGATCTTTCTCGAGGATGGTGCGATCGGGTGCCTCTACGAGGGCATCCTGATGCCGGGCGTGGATGCCCAGGTACAGGCGGCGCAGGTGGCAGTTTTGAAGCAAGGCTACCCTGCCGGCACGGTCATGCAGTGCATTCAGCGTGGCGACGCAGACCTGCGGCAAGCCGTCGAGGATTACCGGAATGCTCGCGCGGACTACGCCCTTGCCGAGTTAGCGCCAGATCGAGCACGCATGCGCGATATCGCCATCTCGTTCATGGAGCGGCGCGGGGCATTCCTCGAGGCAGGGGCAAAAACACCGCCCCTTGGGGATACCGGTGCGCTGGCGCTCGACGTCCGCCTGTTCTTCACCCTGCGTGTCCCGATCAAAGGTCATCCGTTCCCGTCGGACGAGGACCTCGCTGATTTTGCCGAGCTGCGAGAGAAGATGACCGGTGCGCTGGAGGCGGCAGGACAGATCCTGCGGCCGATTACGGCGATGGAGGAGATTCTCGGGGTATACCGCTGGTACTTCGATCCATACGGTGACCGCGATACGTCGTACAACCCGCATGCCACGATCAAAGACCAGGTGGTACCGCCCGGCACGCATGTGCGGCGCCAACTCCGGCAGCTGCGAATCAAGCGGCCGACGACGGGCCAGGTGTTCGCAAGGACTCTGGTGGTATCGGGCTTTCCGAAGCGCACGAACCTGCGGGTCGTCAATCCGCTCGCTGGTGATCCCTCCGGTCTCGGCGCTCAGATCGGTCTGCCCTATGCATTGACCACCACGATCCACTTCCCTGATCAGGGTAGCAAAGTCTCCGGCTTCCGCCAGAAGCAGGCCGTGATCAACCAGCAGGCGTTCGGTCCCATGCTGAAATGGTCTCCGGTTCTTGCGGCAAAGAAGGAGGGCTTCGACTGCATGGGCGCCGCGCTCGACGGCGGCGACATCGCAGTCGAGATGTCGATGACGCTGACGATGTACCACACGAGCCCTGCCCGCCTGAACAAGGCGACCGCCCGAGTGCTCGGGCACTACAACACGCTCCAGTTTCGTACGTTCAACGAGTGGTTCATTACTTGGGCCACCTTCCTGAATCAACTGCCATTGCAGGCATCTCCTGAGACCATCAAGGGTACGTACCGCTTCGTCACGATGTCTGCCGAGATGGCTGCCCAGTTCCTCCCGATCATCGGGGACTGGCTGGGTTACGGCTCCGCAATGAAGCTGCATACCCGCCGGCTGCGCCCTGCCAGCTACGACGTCTTCCATCGCGCAAACAAGAACAAGAATTGGCTGCTGTTTGCTGAGTCCGGGGCGGGCAAGTCGTTCGCGGTGGAGCGCATCATTCAGGACCACCTCTCCCTTGGGGATGAGATCGTGATCATCGACCGCGGGCGGTCCCATGTGAAGTCGACCGCGGCCGCTGGCGGTCAGGTGATCGAGTTCCTGCCAGATTCGAAAATCTGTCTCAACGGGTTCACCAATGTGACAGATATCGACGAAGAGATCGGCATGCACCAGGCATCGATCGGGAAAATGGTCTCGCCGTCGAAGCCGGCCACCGATCAGCAGAACGCACGAATCGTCGAGGCGATCAAGTCGGTTTGGGCCAACAAAGGCCGTTCGATGGGGATCGACGATATCTATCGCTACTTCCAGGCGCAGGCCGATGATCCGGTCGCGCTCGAGATGGGGAGGATGTTGTTTCCATTCTCGGCGCGTGGGCCATATGGGCACTGGTTCAATGGCGAGAATAACCTCGATCTGTACGCACCACTCATCTGCCTTGAGTTGAACGGCCTGGAGCGCGACAAGCTGCTTCAAGACGTGGTGCTGATGCAGCTGTATCTGACCATCAACCAGCGGATCTACCACGGTGACGACCGGGTAAGGAAGATGGTGATCGGTGAGGAAATGGGGGACCTCTTACCGGACGAGGCGAACGCGAAGTTCTTCGCGCAGCTCTACTCGAAGTCACGCAAGCACTCATCGTCAATCGGGATCGTGCTGCAGTCACTGTCCCAGCTGTATCGCACCGGGTATGGGGCGGAGATTGCAGCGTCTGCCTCCACGATGTTCATCATGTCGCAGACGCAAGAAGCGATTCAAGCGGCGCGAGAGAAGAATTGGCTCGTCATGAGCGACGCAGCGTTCGAGCTGCTGTCGACCGTTCACACGCGCATTGGTGCCCACTCCTACTCCGAGATCTTCGTGAAGTCGGATTCGGGTATGGGGATCATGCGATTGATCGAGTCGCGATTCAACCAGATCCTGTTCTCAACCGAGGGCCGCGAGCGTACGGACATCCTAGCGGCCGTGAAAGAAGGACGGAACGTCGTCGAGGCCATTGAGGACTTCATGCGCGCGGAGGGAACGCTGTGAACGCACACACGGAAGCAACGGCCGCAGAGGCAGCCGAACTGACGAAAGGGAACCTGTGCTCCACGCACGTACTGGATCCGGACAAGGCGACGTCCCCTCCAGACGGAGGCGACGCTCTCGCGAGCGAGGGCGCCCAATCCCCGAGGTCAAGCCCGCGGCCAAAGAAGGAGGCCCGCGGCGACGGCGGGAGTGGGGTGTCGAGTCTTGGTGTGGTGGTGCTAAGCGTTCTCCTGTCGGTCAGTGGGACGTTGCTCTACATCCAGAAGTTCAGTCCTTCGCCCCCGCAGGTGCTCTCGGTGAATATCCCGCTGCTCATCAAGGCGAACGGTCTGAAGCTCAATGCACAGAAGCTGGACGTCCAGGCCCAGGCCGCGGCAATGACGACGTTCGCTGTTTCGCTCAATGAGGCGCTTGAGGAGATCGGTCGGAACGCCGTACTTGTCCGTGCGGACTTACTGGCCGTGCCACCACAGGGCACAGGCACCGACATCACCTCTGCGGTCGCCCAGCAGTTCTCGCTTGCGCCGTTCGTCGTCGAGGCGGCGACACAAGAACGCCGCGCTGCGACCGCCTACCGCCAGGCCCTCGAGGCTCAGCTCGGGCTCGTGCGATCTGGCGCGCTTGAGGGCACCGCTGGCGCGGCAGACGGTGTGGCCTCGGCGGGCGTTGAGGCCGTTCCGGAGTCACGGGCTGGAGTCGCATCGACTTCGGACGGCGAGGCCGCCGCGACGCGACAATCGGAGGGCGGCCGATGAAGCGGTTTGCAGCGTGGTGGCGTGGCCTATCGATGGCACGGAAGGTCGTTGTCGTGATGACGATCCCTGTGACCGCTGGGCCAATGTGGGCGGGGTGGTACGGGACGTACGTGTCGCGTGAGCCCGGTCTCACCGCGGTGCTGGGTGACTTCTCCCTCTGGTACGAAGGCAAGGCAACCGGATGCCTTCCGTGGAGCTTCTATCTGGGACAGGCGAGGCGGGGGCTGAGAAGTGCGGTGCCGACCGACATCAAGCGCGGCGATCTCCTTGTATTCCGATCGAAGGGGGCTCTGCCGATTTTTCCTGACGGCACGTTCCTGTTCAAGTTCGTAGCGGGGACGCCAGGCGACCACATCCTGATTCACCGGGACCAGGTCTACATCAATGGTGTCCGCTGGGGCGGACTTCATGCCTACCTGCGCAAGGCGGACCTGCCTGCAGGGCACTTCGACCGCGATTTCATCGTGCCACCTGGTGAGCTCTTCATGCTCGGAACGGAAGAGCGGACCTTTGACGGACGGTATTGGGGAACCATCAAGTATGAGCAAATCATCGCGCGCCTCGCGCTACTGGGCTAGCCTGGCGATAGGAGTGGGAATTCTCGCGGCTGGAGCCAATGCCCAGGGCGACGCTGGAGGCAGAACGCCGGCCGACTCGCTCATGCCGTTCGACGCTGCCGGTGCCGCTCAACTGCTCGAGCGCGCGGGCATCTCTCTGAACACGGTCCAGGGCGCCGACGCGGTACAAGCCGCCCAGCGACTTGCGGGGTCAAAGGGCGCGGTTCAGAACCTCGTGACGGGGCAGGGTAACCCCAATTTGCAGGGGCTGGAGGGCGTCACGACGGTCGTCTTCATCAGCCTTGCGATGCCGGCCCGCACACTCCAAAGTTACTTTCGGCAAGCCGAAGGGCGGAAGGACATTGTGTTTCTCCTGCGAGGCTGGGTGCCGCCTCTCTTCTCCGAAACCGTTGGCCAGGTCAACAGTTTGATGAAGGGCATGAAGAGCCCAGCCAACGTGCTGGTACACCCGGAAGCGTTCCGCACGTATCGAGTGGACCAGGTTCCTGTTGTGCTGCATCGTCGGCAGGCGGATCAAGGGTGGTACCGGGTGACGGGTGAGATCTCGCTGGCAGGAGCTGTTTCGGAGATCGAGGCCGGGCGTGTTGCGAAGATCGTTGGCAACACCCATCCGATCAGTGAACCGGACGTGATCGAGGTGATGGAGAAGCGCTACGCCGCCCTCGACTTCGAGAAGATACGGCGAAGCGCGATCCAGTCCGCAGCCGACCGATATTTCTCGGGCCTCGTGGTCCAGCATGCTACGCGGTCGGAGACCCGGCTCTTTGATCCGTCGATCACAGTCGAATACGACCACGTAGATCCGGTGAATGGGAACGTTCTCCTGAAGAAGGGAACCCGTATCAACCCGCTGGAGAAGCGGCCCTTCCCTTACACAGTGATCGCGTTTGACCCGACGGATCCGAAGCAGCTCGAATTCGCGAATGCCTTGTTGCGCACCGCGCAGAAACCGATGGTGTTCGTGACGCGCAACGCCCTCCATGAGGGCGGCCGCACGACCGAGCAGGTGCTCGGCACGCGCACCTACCCAATCAATGAGCTCTATATGCAGCGCTTCGGCATCTCTGCTGTGCCGGCGGTCGTGCGCCAGCGCGGCCTCCAGATGGAAGTGACGACCTACGCGGGGACACAATAATGCGCCGACTCCTGGCAGCCGTTCTCTTCGTTTGCGCTATGGCCATGACGGGGGGGTACACCGATCTCCGTGCCCAGGGAACGTCGGGGTTGACGCAAGGCCTGAACAAGCTCTCGTGTCCGGACGCGGGCATCCTGTCCCGGCTCTTCACCGGTATCTGTTGGTCGTCGATGTTCCCGCTACGTATCGCAGGGTTCAGTACCTTTCACCCGAAGGACGGCATCGAGGAACCGTACAACGCCACCAAGCGGATGGTCTGTACCTGCCGAGGCGGTGGCGGGCAGCTGCCGACGGTTGGTTTGACGGTTGGCTTCTGGACGCCTTCGAAGCTGATCGAAACCACCCGATACCCGTACTGCTCACCGACGCTTGGCGGCATTTCGCTCAATGGGAGCAATCCAAGCGGTGCCGGGCCGCTCGGCCGCGGTGCCCTCGGCGGCGACGGGGCCCTCAGTGGGTTCCGACATTTCAACATGTACTCGTTCCCGCTGATGACAATGCTGCAGATGATGAACGTGCCAGGCTGCAGCGCCGACAACACGCTTTCTCTCGACCTGGCAGAGATGTCGATGTTCTATCCCCAGTGGGATGCCCCGGAGAGTGGGTTCTTCCTCAACCCGGAGACCGCATTTTTCGCGAATCCAGTAGCAATGCTGGCGCTGCCTGTCAGCTGTACCTTGGCCAGCAGCGGGATCAGCCAGGAAGCGGACGACATGATGTTCTGGGCCATGGGTTGCTGGGGCATGTCGTACCCGGTCAACGGATACCACGGGAACAGCAGCTCCGTGACGGGTTCGTCGCTTGTAATGGCACGCGCACTCTTCATGATGGCGCGCTTGCCGTGGACCACCATTGCATATTCTCGGGTCGGCGATGATGCCATCGGTGGCACCTGCGAGCCCGTCTACCGGCCGATGCTGCAAAAGTCGGCCTACAAGGTGTCGATGATGTTCCCTGTCTCGGAGTCGACCAGTGGGATCGGGGGCGCACCGACCGCTGGGGCCCCGATCAACCTTACCGCGCCGCCGGTCATCTCCAGTCCTTCCGCGCCGTCCATGCCATCAAACGGCAGCGCACGGGAGATCGATTTTTCCACCATCAGCGGGGGGCGGTGCGCACATCGTATCGGAGAAACCTCCCTGCGGTGGGGCGAGTGGCGGACCCGTCCGGGTACTGGTGAAGATCAGGTCTACATGTTGTGGCAGTGGGTCGACTGCTGCGTTGGTGTCTTCTGAGAGGTGGCCGATGGCAAGCATCTTCTCCCGCTACGTCGCGACCTTCACCGCGGCGTCCCTGGCGTTTCTGCCAGTTGCCCAAGCACGCGCACAGTCCGGCATGACGTCGGCTGACCAGGGCGACTTCACCAGTGGCACGTCCATGGGGATCGACACGATCCTGACGCTCTCCAACTTCCTCCTGAAGGGCGAGTCGCAGGTTGGAGCAGAATGCGACGGATCCAAAGTGTGCGCCTCCGACTCCGTGCCCGGTTCGCGGGCGAGCCTCCAGAACTTCACCGCCCAGAACGGCGGGAGCGGCAACGCCGCGAACGTCCAAGCGAGATCGAAGCAGCAATATGACTCGGATCGTGCTGCGGCCCAATCCGGCGGGAACGACCCCGTCCAGTGGCTCTACAACTCCGCCAACACTGGGAAGGCAACCCGCGATGAGGCTGCCGCACTCGCGAACAACATGGCCAATACCGCCACGGGTATTGGGATGGGAAACGATCCTGCTGGCAGTCCTGGTCTGATCAGTTCATTGTTCAGTGGCTGTACCCAGACCGCGGACGGTGCAAATGGGGTCAACGAAGTCTGTCAGACCGCGGTGCGTTGCATGGGGAACGAGTGCTACAAGCCGGCGGGCGAGAACAACTCCGACTTTGGTGCCGCCGTGACCGCCGCGCAGATCGTCGAGACCATTCGAAATGGCGCAGTCTGTGCCGAAACCGGAAAGCCACCCCGTGAAGCGAACAATTGCACGCCGAAGCGGTCTCAGGAGACCGTCAAGCGGGCGAAGGACTGCTCCCTGGATGTGTATCACGCGGACCCGGATTGCGTAACGGAGTCGCTATGCGAACCCGGCATGTGGGTGCCTGACCCCTTTTTCTGGGGAACGGGTTACTGCTCGGGCATGGCGAACATCACCGTGGTCAAACAGGTGGATATCTGCGCGGAGACGGGTGAGAAGGTGCCGTTGCAATGTGGCGGCAGCATTCGGCAGCTGGATGGCGTCCTGGCTGATGGGCTACCAGCGGGCTGCACCTTGGCCAAGCCGAGGGCAGCCAACCCGGGAGAGTATATCCAGCAGTGCACACCCGAGATCTTCCGCGGCCAGATGAAGTATTGCAGCAACTACTTTGGCTCTGGCGTCGGCCTCTCGAACGATTGCTGCAGAATGGCCGCTCAGATTGCCGCACCCGTGGCGGCGGTGAAGCTCATCAGTGCCGCCTACAAGATGCCGTTCATGGCCAGCTTGCGCAGCCAGGTCGATGCCATGGCCATGGACTGGATCAAAGACACGATCATCGACGACGCGCGGCAGGCGATCGGGGACCTCACGCAATCGCTCTCGACGGAGTTTGGTTCGATGCTGCAGTCGTTCGGGGCGGACGTCGGGACGGATGCCGCAGCCTCGAGCGCCGCCAGCGCGATCTCGAGCGAGGTCGGGGCGCAAGCCGGATCGACCGCGGCGGAGCTGGGCGCGGAGATGGCCGCCGAGGCAGGTGCGTCAGCCGGGGCGGAGGCTGGCGCGACGGAAGCCGCAAGCCAGGCGGCGGAGATGGCCTCAGCGGCACTCCAGTACGTCAACATGGCCATGGCCGTCTATACGATCGTGTCAACCCTCGGGAAGCTGTTGACGTCGTGCTCGCCCACGGAGATGACGGTCGGCATGGAGAAGAAGGGGGGGAAGTGCGTCACCTTCCCGCGGTACTGCGAGCAAAGCGGCCCCTTGGGATGTTTGAAGGAGACGGAGCGCAGCTGTTGCTATAGCTCTCTGTCGACGCGTGTGCTCGGGCAGCAGATCAAGGCGCAACTGTTCCCGTGGCGGGGAAACGGCGGATATGGCTCCCAGGAGACGCCGGACTGCAGCGGATTCAGCCCGGCGCAGCTGGCGCAGGTGGATTGGTCCAGGATAGATATGTCGGAGTGGTTCAACGCGCTGAGCGCAGCCAACATACGGGTGCCCCAGAACGCCAACGACGTGGCTGCCTACAATATCGGGTATGGCGACTCCTACTCGACGCTCATGGGAGAGCAACAGGGGTTCTCCAAGCTGGTCGATATTCCTGCCATGCAGCGGGAGCGGATCACCAACAGCGCGACCGGCTCTGTCGACGGCAGCGGTGTGACGCTCGAGCAGAAACGGGACACGGCGATCAAGAGCGACCCGGTTTGCTACCAGACTGACACGTCCATTCCGGCCTACGCCCCGAGCGCACCCAAGACGCTTCAGCCAGAAGACATCCTGATCGTCTATGGGACGCCCCAGTCGGACTATGGCTACGACAACATCACCGCGTGCACATCGATGACCGGATCCAGCAACTGCATGCAGGTCAACCTGGGCAAGCGCGGGGACAACTACATTTCGGATTGGTGCACCCGGATGTGGAAGCAATCCTACGACTTCTACGTGAAACGGCCGGAGCTGATCCGGAGCGCCCGCATCGTCGAGGGATCCTGGGATGACATGGTCCGGCTCAAGGTGAATGGAAAGGATGTCCTGGTCAGCCCGCGCTTCTACGAGGCGCCAGGGGTATGCGAGCTCTATGATTCTTGGCGGCTCTTCGATCAGTACACCCCGGCTGATACCAAGTGGGATCCCTCCGGCCGTCCATACGTCGACGTCACCTCGTACTTCAAGACGCAGGGACCTGTGAATACGCAGAGTGACCTCTGGGTGGGAGGCGATGGCGAAGGGTTCCTGACGATCCAAATTGAGTACGACAACGCGCTGCCAGCCCCCCCTCTCAATAACTGCATCGCGCCGCCGAACCCGACCTGATTCGGTGCAATCACCGAGCAGTCGTGCGGCAGAAGGTACCTTAACTAGGGGACTTCTGCCGCACGGATTAAATCCAGCCTCTCGCCGCTAGTGTTACCGGTGTGGAAATGTTTCCAGAGGGGCAGGAAATGAATAGGGTCAAAAGCCGCGCCGCCGCCCTGTCGGCGGCACTCCTGGCCGGCACCGCTGCGCTCGGTACCTCATTGTCCGCAAACGCCGAGCTGCTCCAATTGCAGTTCCAGGACAAGCGCGGAACTGTCAAGACGGTCGCTCCAGGCGACAAATACGTGAACCCGGTGGGCGACATCACCTTTGCGCTGAGCGGCGGTCTTGCTCGCTCGGTTCGGATCACCATCCAGAAAGAGCAAAGTACGCTCACGGTTGGTACGGCACAGAGCGGGGTGCTCGGTGCGGACAGCACGATGACCATCGGCGGGCAGTCCTACTATGGCGCCTTGCTCAAGCTGCCCGCCCCGGTCGACGGCAGCTACATACTGAAGGCGGAGATCCTTGCCTCGAACGGCCAGACCGTCCAGGCCGATACCTACCCTATCGTGATCGACACCGTTGGGCCAACGACCACCGGCGCGATGGATGTGAGGCGCAACTACGGCAGCTTCGGCACGATCAGTCAGTTCGGCACCGGGAGCAGCCAGATGCTCGCGGGACTGCAGCTCGATCAGATCTCAGACCCTTCCGGCTTGGCCTCTGCGAAGTACTTTGCCGTCAGCAGGGTCGATGGCGTACGCCGGGAGGCGGCTGCTACGCTCGATGCAGCTCGCGGCGTGGTGACGGTGCCGATCGAAGTCGCCGCGGGAAAGGCCCTCGCGCCGACGAATCGTAGCCACTACACCGTCGGTTTCACGGTGACCGACAGAGCCGGAAATGAGACCACCTTCTCGCGCGATAGTGCGATCGACAATGAGCTGCCGCAGTACTGGCTCGAAGTGTATGACTCGAGGCAGGCGAAATGGGTACCGTACGTTGCCGGCACGGTAGTCTACGAGAACCCAGTGAAGACCCGCTGGAAGTTCCGGAAGTCTGACCACGTCGCGTACAACGGGTCAGAGTACGGTTGGAAGGAGGTTTACAAGACAAGTGAGGATTCCTCGTACGTCTATCACGAGCAGTCGATTCCGATTCCGATACCGAACACCTACTACGGGTATGTCGCCACCAGCGCGGGCATCGCGTTCCCTGCGTACTACTCGAGCTTCTCAGGTCTCAAGCTCTCGCCGGACGTCGACCAGGCGCCCAAGGGTGTCAAGGCGCAGATGCAACGGGACGGCGGTCCATGGGAGGACCTCGTAGCAGCGCCGGGCCTACCGCGGTATGGGAACAAACCATGGACAGTGACCGGGGTCAAAGTCTTCGTGGAGGCCCGGAACTACGACCAGAAGGCGAGAGTGCTGCTGCGCAGCATTCCATACACTTGCCTGATCCCCACCGGGCAGACCACCTGCGAGATGCAGACGAACGATCGGTTCGACAGCGGCTTTGGCTATGACTCTGGGCCTTGGTATCTCGCCAAGGCCAACGGGGCGATGGAGGTGTTTGGGGGAACGTATGTGTATCGCTGGTGGGACTTCAATCCCCCGGTGGTGGACCAGATGCAGGTGGACCTGGCGAAGGGCACCGCATCGTTTCGCGCGACCGACTTGGACTCGACGGACGATTGGCGGTACTACATGTGGACGGTCTCATCGATCCGGGCCTATCTGAAGGACGCCTCGGGGGCCACGTACGCCCTGCCCAAGCAGGTGACAAACAAGCTTGCCTACAACAGCTGGTCAACCAGCTTTGGCCTCTCCGGCGCGCCGGACGGCGTCTACACGCTTGTGGGAGAGGCCGAAGACAACTATGGGAACGTCGGCCAGGCCGTGTTTCAAGGCTCGGTGACGCTGGATCGCACCGCACCGGCAATCGCGCTGACTGTTGGCGACGGCCAGGCCATCCGCTCGCTCGACGACTTCACCATCAGTGTCTCGGATACGGTAGATCCGTCACCGCGGGTCACGTCTGCGGTTCTTCAAGGCGGCCCAGCCAACCAGACCATCAACCTGGCGTGGCGTCAGACGGCCGCAGGCGACGGCGCCACCCCGGCGCAATACCGCCTCGAGTATCCGGTGCTGGCGCCCAGCCTGGAATCCGGCAGGCCCTATGTCCTGACCGTCAAGGCGGTCGACTCCAGTGGCAACGTCGGAAAGGCCTCGCTATCTTTCAACTACGCGCCGGCGCAGGTGCCGCTCCAGAACGAGCGTAAGCAACCGATCCGCATCCCGGCGCTGAAGACGCGGAACACGATCTTCCAGGAGACTCTGCAGTCCGAGCCGATTCGCCTGCCTGATAACTCCCTCGTTGGGGGGGTGTATCCGATCTACGCTACGTTGCGCGCCGACTCGACGGCGCCGATGGTGGTAGGTGGAGTCACGGTTCAGCCAGGTGAGACCAAGACCGTCGATAGCGCCTATGACTTTTCGGCCAACAAGGGGCGTTACTCCCTGGTCGTGAACTCGGCGTCCGACTCGACCGTCGCTGGCGGCGTATCCACCCTGATCATGACCACCGCCGCGCCGAACGCGCCGGTTGGCATCGCGACTGTGACGTTCTGGGATCCGGCGGACCAGATCGGCGTGACGACCTTCGACGGCAAGTCAGACTATGTTGCCGGCCTGGAGACGTTCATTCTCCGGGCGAAGGTCAACACCCAGTCAAAGGACTGTATCGGCGGGGTCTACTCCATCGTGCCCGGGAGCCTTCAGGATCCAGCCTTTCAGACCACCCGGCTTGCGACGCTTGCCGGTGGCCGTGCTGTCTGCGCGGTGCTCTTCGACGACACCATTGGCGCAATGGACAAGACGTTCACAAACTACGCTGGCAAGCTCAAAGAGACCGGGCCCTACGACGTGAAGTACGAGGCGGGCCTGCTATACCGTGACCCAGAGACGAACGTTGTCACGTTTTTCTCGGCGGTGAAGCCGCACGCCTTCCCGTTGACCGGCGTCGGTATCCAGTCGGCGAAACCGGAGGTCAAGTTCACGCCCGAGTCGGCCCTGGCTCGCCTCGGCTCCACGATCGACAGCCCGCTGACGTTCGTGGGCAACGTGATCGCTGGCCGCCTGACGATCGCCGGCCGGTTCCCTGGACTGCATGTTAAGGTCAACGACGGGGAGGCCGTCAAGGTCGTCGGGAGCAACAACTCGATGGCGCGGCAGCTGACGACCGACGTTCGCAGCCTGTGGGAGACGACACCGTACAAGCTCACCTATTGGTACGACGCCGCCCCCGATCAGGTCTGGACAACCGATCTGAGCATGCTCTCGGTGCCTACGACGATCTCGATCTACACCGCACCTGTCCGCGAGAAGCAGATCACGACGGAGGAGACTACCGTCTCGGGGCAAATCGGCGCGATCGTCGCGGGTAAATTCGTGTACGACCCTGTGAAGATGGGGGAGTGGCGGATCTCGGTCTTCCAGAAGAAGGTCCGGTACGTAAACAACAAGGGCGTTGTCACGCTCGAGCCCCTCACGACGGAGCCGCTGGCCACAGAGGCCGATGGCTCATTCAGTGTGAACCTCGGGGCGCTGCAGGCCGGCGGGAACTCCGTCTTCGTCGAAGCGGAGTTGGTTCGGGACGGCGCGCTGACTGGCAGAAAGGTGAAGGGCTTCGATACCCAAATCGGCGTGGCCAATGGTGAACCCATTGAAGCGGTGCTGAAGAACATGCGGCAGGATTCCGGGATGGTCGGCGGAAAGACGGCCTTTCGCCCAGTGATCGGCGCGTACATGGACTCGAAGCGGACCATGGACATCGGCACATTGACCTGGTACGAGTCGCGCGACCGGGGCACGACATGGAGTGTGGTCCAGGAGTCCCGGCAAACAGGGTACACCCCTGTGATCACCGAGCCGGGTACGTTTATGTATCGTGCCACGGTGAAGAACCGCCATTCCGGCGCCACGTTCGACACCAACACCATCACCGTGGAAGGCTTTGCCCGGCCGGACCTGGACATTCACATGCCACGCGCCGGATTCGTCGGGAGGCCCGTTACAGTCACTGCGGAGTCGTCGGTGGCCAACACCGTGTACACCTGGACGGTGAAGGGAAGCACCAAAGACGCCGTCGAGCAGACCTTCAGTGGCAGCTCGTTCTCGTTTACTCCCGAGGTCGCCGGGGTCTACAAGATCGCGCTTTCCGGACGGGTTGACGATGGGCAGAACATCGACAACCAATTCCGCGTACGGACGGCGTCCGCGAGTTACCGGGCAATTCCCCTCTCCATCCCGGTTCCGATTATCCGCGGTCCGAACGTGACCGAAACAGGAAAGCGCTACACCTTCACGGTACAGCAGGGGAGCCCTTTCACGTCGACCGAGACGAACAACGAGACGATCTCCGGCAAGTGGATTCTCCCCAATGGAAGGGAGGTGGAGGGCTTCGATCCGGTCGACTACACCGTGCTGGCCGGCGATCAGGAGGTGCGTTTCGAATCCTGGGTGGACGGCCGCAAAGGGGAGTCGCTGCGGACGGGGAGCTACCGCCTCCGCTCGTGGACGTATCAGTTCCCGCAAATGCGGATGACTGTCACCAAGTACGACATGCGCGTTCCGGCGCGAGCCAACTTCTCAATCGGCTATGTGGCTGCAGCTGACGCAACGAAGACTGGCGGCGAGAAGTTCTCGTTCGAATGGACGCTGCCGGCGGGCGCCGCGATCGCCTCGCAGAGCGGCAATGCTATCGGTGTGGACTTCACGATCCCAGGCGAACAACGTGTGTCCGTCACGGTACGCGACACTCGCGGGAACGAACAGGTGCTTCAGTCTGACCAGATTGCGGTTCTGCCACCAACAGACCTGAAGGCTTCACTTTCAGTCACCGTCGGTGACAAGTGGATGCGCGCGCCAGACAAGGTCCAGGCGAAGGTTGCGGTCGAGCAGTTGCCGAAGAATGACGTGGTAGCGCGGATCGACTACTCCGTAGATGGCGAAGTCGTGCTGACCACGACCAACAGCCTGACACCTGCGGTGCTGGAGATCGCGACACCTGGCGAGCACACTATCGTAGCAAAGGTCACAAGCCGCGGTGGTGCGGTCATCCAGGCGGCGGGCAAGGTCACGCTCGTCAGTGGCGCGTCGCCCGTCTGCAAGATTGAGGCATCCGGCTCGGTAAGCGCCAGCCTGCAGCTCACAGCGCGCTGTTCGATCGAGACCGGTCGCATTTCGGGTCTGCGGTGGCTCTTCGACAAGAGGCCGACGTCAATCACGTCGTCGCAGGTTCTCTTCAATCCTTCCACGATTGCGAACGTCAACTACGTCGAGGTGATCGCGACCTCGGATAAAGGACAGACAGGCACCGCATCCTGGTCAAAGTAATCGGTGCACATCGGCGGACGTGAAAAGTTGCTTTGCTGGGCGCGGACGGACGGTAGCGATCACGCTACCGTCCGTCACTCTTTGTAGTGAATGCAACGCCTCTTCTCCTATGCAATGTCAACCCGGGAAGCGCGCTTGCGGTCGCCCGCAAACCGTTACCCAATCACGGAGAAGATGCCATGAGAAATAGCTGGTCGTGCCTCTTGAGGGCGCTGGCGAAGTGGGTGTACGATGTCATCACTATGACGCGTATGACTGCACCCAACGGTCTGGAAGTGGAGAAGGTCGTGACTCCCTCGGGAGGCACGGTCTATATCGACGCGTCCACCTCCAAGGAACTCCTCGATGCGATGCTGGACAAGGTCCGGGCACGCCTGAGCGAGATCGCGAACGAGCGTACCGCTCGTGCTCGAGTCAGCGACGACAAGCGCCGTCATCCCTGATCGCCGAAAGGATCACCGATGTCTACCTCGCGTTACCCGCGAGGCACGATACTGAGGTGTTTCTTCCCGTACGATACCCATCCGCAAATCCCTGGACCCAAGGCCCATTACTGCTTGCTTGCCGAGCAGGTGGAGCTTCCCGGCGAGTCACTGCTCGCCGTTTGCTATGGGACGTCTCGTCTTGACAACAATCTCATCCGCAAGCACAACGGCGTGATATTCAGCGTGCCTTCCGGGTTGATTCGCGGGACGATGACCGGTCCGGTGACACATTTTGTCGCTGACCACGTGGCTTTGATCAAGCCCACGGAGCGCTGGATGGAGTTGGATTGGAGCGCTAGATTGGATTTCATGCGCCCAGAGAAACGGGAGAATGACCCTCGGCGAGCGCGCCTCTATACCGAGTTTCAGGCGGTTGAAGAAGCCGCACTGCGAATGGTGGAGGAAGCTGTCCTCCATTTTCAGGCGACTGGAACAGTAGGCTTGCTACCCGGCAAGACACTACGCTGATCACCGTCCTGGTGAGCTGACCCACCCAAGCCCTTGATCTCTTCGGAGGTTGAGGGCTTTTTCTCTTCCCTGTGTCGATCCCACTGCCGGGCGCTCGCGGGCTCTCTGCATAGGCGTGGCTGCCCCGCATTTGTCTCTAGTCGCTCTTTGGCACCGCTTTGCGCCCGGCCAAACCGGACGTAGCGATTGGCTGGGGATGCCTTCGCCTGGAGAGGATCAACGACCGTGTGCAGCGGATCCACAAGGGGATACCGAAGAGCATGTACGCGGTCACCGATAGCGCGATGCTCCGAGGAGAAAGTCCAGTTAATTTGAAGGCCACTGTCGCCAAGGGAGCACACAGCAACCAGGCGTACCAGACGCTCAATTCCCTGTGCCAAAGCCAACGGCACAACTTCAACGCAACGGCATTCATCTCGATGCTCCAACGCAGCCAGCCACTACAACTGTTGGGTAGCCCCTATTTCGCGCCCGGTATTGCCCGTGGCTCGACGTTGAGCGGCGCGTTGTACTCAATTCGCTCCGGGACGCGTTGGTGCCCTGAGACCCAGATTTTCGCGCTCTGGGCGACGCGCTGTTGCTCCTTCTGTGTGAGGTTGGCCAGCATGCTGTCTGCCGCCTTCTTGTAGCGAGGGTCGCCTGTCGCGGCGATGACTAGCCACTTCGCCGCCTCGAACAGATTCTGCTCCTGGTAGTCGGAGCCATTGGCATAGAGGCCGGCCAGATAGTACATGGCAGGGCGATTCCACTTGTCGGCGGCGTTGCGCAGGGAGTTCATGCCTTCGAAGTTGTTCTTGTCGAGCCCGATGCCTTCGATCAATGCACGCCCGAGTTTGAACTGCGCCACGGGCTCGCGCAGACTGGCTGCGATCCGGTACCAATGGGTGGACAGCTGCGGATTCTTCGGGACGTCCTGGAATCCCTTTTCGTAGATGTTGGCCAGTTGCATCGCGGCGGGCAGGAAGCTCTTTCCCCCGACGTCCCGATCGCCGGCGGCCGCCGTGAACCAGCGCACCGCGTCCTTGGCGCTCGGCGCGCCGGTGTTCTGGCCCCACAGGTAGATGAGCCCCAGGTTGTAAGCCGCGATCGCATTGCCCGTGAGCTTCTCGTCGTCCGTGGTCTTGCCAGCGGCGAGCTCATACGCGCGCATGGCGATCTGAATGTCCTTTCCACCCGCCCGTTCTCCGTGCTTCGGCGCTCTGCCGACATGGTAGAGGTAGCCGTACTGCAGCGCGGCGGAGCGATTGCCATTGTTCGCGAGCTCGCGCAACTTCGTCATGGCCTTCTCAGACCCGTTCTCTGACGCCCGGTACAGCTCGTAGGCTTTCTTCTCGTCCGCTCCGGCAAAAATGTCCAGAAACTGTGCGTGCGAAGCACCAGGCAGTACGGCAGCCACCGCTGAGAGCCCCAGGAGCAGTGTGAAGAGACACCGGCGAATATTCATTTTCTGAACCTCTTACGCACAAATATCATCGTCGGAAGTTCATGATACCGGCCGGTGTCCCATGCAGAAAAAGAGTTCGATCGCACGTCCGATCCTCGGGGCGCTTCTGAAGAGGAAACGCGGAGGTCTATCCGCCAGCGAACTGGCGGACCAGCTTCGCTCTTCAACTGACGATGACACCAAGGTTCTGGTTCGGCTGGTTCGTGTCACCTTGTCCAATCTCGAGCGATATGGGTGGATTACCGAGGCCAAACTCTCCGCCCCCCTCGAATCGGGTGCGGCGGATCAGGACCAGCGGGACGAGAAGCGCTTTCGAATGACTCGGCGGCATTTGCCCGCGCCGACCACTGCCTTGTTTAGCCAAAGCCGCCTCGAGCGGGAGAGGGAGCGACGAGCGCAGGCTGAGTTCACCGGAAACGGCCCGACAGCCATGCCGGGATCGTTCTTTCGCCCTATCCATACTGAGGAGGAATGAGATGCCTAGATGCAAGGCTCGACTGCTGCATGTGCTGATCGTTGGCGGACTCGCGTCACTGAGCGTCCGCGCGAGCCATGGCAGTACCGTTCTTGTCGACTCGTGGGGTACTCCAATCGAGAGCGGCTCTGGCCTGCAGCTCGGCGTCCCGGAAGAGAGCCCGGCTGAAAGGTGGCCGAGTGCTGGTCCATCTCTCGGTCCCTCAAGCGAGGCGCTTCCCCTCGCCGCGAGTCCTGCCAGGCGTCGGCCAGCGCCGACGACCTGGGCCGGCCTCCCCGGTTTTGAGATCATCCCCGCGCACGATACGGTATCGTCCGAGATTTCTCGGCCCTTGGAGGGGGGCGAACGTGGGAGCGATCAAGGAGAGAGGGCCGTCGAGATACCGCCGGCGTTCGCCCTCCTGGAGATGACCCGGAATGCGTTGCTGCGCGACGTTCACGCCGGGCAACAGAGTCAGGCGGTTGCTGCCGCACCCGCGCTGGACGAGCCGTCACCCGGTGCTGAGCAGGTGTTTGGCGGGTACGGAAGCGCTCGCCGCCCCGCCCAAGCTACGCACGGCGTGGGCGCCGTGCGGGCAACCCAGCTGACCGGCCGCCACGATGCGCCGGCAGCGCCTGGGCTCAGCGACCAACTGATCTCCTTGGCAACTGTGGCCAGGGTGCGGTCGTCCACGCCGGGGACACTGGCCGAACCGGAAGCACGGCTCGCGACGTTTGCCACGGCAAGACCGTTCGCCCAGGCGGCTTCGCCATCGTTCGGCGCGAGTCAGGACGACATCCTCTTCGCGCGTGGTAGTTCGACTCTCTACGCGCCGGCAAGGGAGAGCGTCGAGCGGGCTGCCAGCGGACTGAAGCGGATCCTTCAGGACGGTGGGACCGTTGAGGTGATCGGCCGGGCTGACGCCACAGGGCAACCCACGGCGAACTACCGCCTGGCCTTGCGCCGAGTCGCTGTCGTGCTGTCCGCGCTCAAGCGAGCTGGCGTTGATGTGAAGCGAATTGGCGTGCGGACGTCGTTGGAGCCCGCCAATGCGGGGAGTGACGGCCGTAGGCACGCGTGGCGCTCGGTTTCGTTCGTGGTGAGACAGGCCAAGGCGGGGACGGTATGAGGTGGATCGGGCATTTTCGTCGCGTTGCATTCAATGCCGTACTCGCGGCACTCTTGTACGCTAAGGCGGGGGAACTCCGGAGTGGCAGGCGTCATCTGGTGGTGGCCCTGGCTCTGGCCCTCACGTGCGAGTGGGGTTACGCATTCACCCGCGGCTATGTGGAGCCCCTGCTCAGCGCCATCTTCGTTGGCTTCACGCTACCTGTCATTTACCTGATTACGCGAAACGCGCCGCCCTACGCGCGGCGCAAGCTGGGCGAGAGCGGCATCTATGTCGTAGCACTGACGCTCATTGGTGTGAATCTAGTCTTGATCGCCGCCAACGTCTTGTTCCGCTACGCGGACGCCGAGCCCACAGGCTTGTCGTGGCTTGTCCTGGGTGGCGTAGCGAGTGTCTGGAAGGTCTGTGCGTCGATCTACAACGTCATTGCCGTCTCGGGGCCACGCGGCGCAGAGGAGCCTGAACAATGACCGGAAAGAGGAACATCGTTCGCAGAAAGAGGAACATGGTTCGCAGGATCGCCGAGAAGCACGGGCTCTCGCAGCGGTGTGTAGAGCGGGTCATGGACGACCTCAAGCGGCAATTCATCAACGATATCGCGACGACGGGGTTCGCGCGTTGGGGGGGATTCGGGGTGTTCCGGGTCGATATTCACCGAACGCCTCCGTTCCGGAGCCCCCGTCTCCAGTTCAGGCCTGCGCCGGAACTTAGGGATGCAGTCAAGGCTACTCTTGTCCGCCCGCAGGTAGATGATCCGACTGACGCTGACGCTGCGGGGACCGTGACCAGCTCGAACCCTTGATCCGGCGCATCGGCCGCTTCAAGCAGGGGATGATGTCAAGCCGGGAGTTTGCAATTCGTTACGGTGTTACGGAAATTTATACGCTCCTGCTGTGATAAAAAAACATCTTGACGCGGTGTCGTTGTGGATGCCGCGCGCGAAACAGCTATGGGGATGGCTTATGACGCGCAAGATGGTTGTCGGTCAACAGGTGTTGGCCGCGATTGAGAAGCTCAGTCCAAAACGGCACGTGGAAGGAGAAGGATGGGTGACCGTAGGCGAGATGGCCTCCGCCAACCCGGACTGGCCGGCCTCTCAGGTCCGCACTTCCTTGGAGTACCTCGCGGCAAAGGGCAATCTGATGAAGACCAGAGCGATCTTCTCGGGAAAGCTCCTCGTTGCGTATCGCCTGGCGACAGAGAGCGAGAGGGATCCGACCTCGAGTTCCTTCGCGAACTCTCCGGCACTGGCCATGCAGTTGGCCATCCAATCGGCCTTATGCGGCCAGGAGAGGCTCCGACTGCCGATCCACTGGGCACGCGGCAGCCAATCCGCTCCATTCAACCTGTAGATGCATATCAGGGTGGCCGGCTCTCATCAGGGTGGCTTTCCTGATCGATGTAGGAGCATTTATGTCCGAGCGACGACACGCGGATAGGGCCTTGGAGGCGTTTCTCACGCGGTTCAGGGCTCGCCCTGGTACGGAAGAGGCTGGCGAATCGGGACGTCCGGTTGACGTGGCGACGCCCACTGTTGCCGAACCTCAACCGAGCACGGAGTTGCTTGCATACCGTGCGCAGGTGCTCGAGTTTGCGCTAGTCCGATTCGTGACCGGATCGACCTTCGATGCTTTCCCACTGGATGACACTGCCCTGGCGGTGGGGGGGGCCCTCGGACGCGACTGCGAGCCGCACAAGAAGACTCCTGCACAGTTGGCCATCGGTCCGGCCTTGCAGACGCTGCAGTTCCGCCGATTCGACGAGATGCCCGCGTCCGTACGTCAGGGGCTCCCGGCCGCCATTCTCGAATACATCGGAGTCGATGCGACGAGCGGTACTGCTTTACTCGGTGAATCTGCCTGGTTACGCGTGGCGGCCGCATACGAAGCGTTAGCTGCGACGCCCTCTCGCTCAGTACCTGAAGGGCTGCGACTTGCAGTCCGACGCGTCCTTCGATTCTGATGCGCCTGCACTCCTGACTTGCGTGGCGCACAAGCGGGGCTGGGCGCGCCTACGCGTCACCGGTCCCAACTGAGATCGCCGGAGTCGTGCGAGCCGCAACGCTCGCCCTCCGTCGGTGTCGCTCCGCGTCTATCCAGTGAGATTCGAGCTTCTGCGGGCCAGGCAGAAAGAAGTCTCGTGCTCGTGATGAAGCGACCGGCATTGCCTCGGGAGTAGGGCATTGCGAGCCTTGCAAGTCGGGCTCCAAAACGCAATTAACCGACAAGCATAGACCGTCAACCGTAGACCCTCACCTTCAAGCGCTTGGCTTGCACTAAATGCATCGTGCGGTGTTTTTTCTCTTGCCGCGTTGCAATTCACGGAAGGGTCATTTAGACTCTGACGCAACAAAGAAAAACCCCGCGTGTATACGCGGGGTTCTTTGCAGCAGGAACTCAGCGATGCTTGGCCGGCGGACTGAGTTCAGGATCCTGCGGAGCTACACATGTTAGGGGCAAGGGCGCTGGGCACCCAGGGCACCGTAGGATTTGACTGATTCTAGCCCCTGTTTTTTGGGAGTGCAACCGTGCACGCAAGAAACTTGTCAAGGGGCCCCGATGGTCGTTGCGACGCGCCCACAGCCTGAAGTAGCGCCGCTACTTCAGCAGGTTCTCACTCCGCTCGAGCACCTGGCCGCGCTAGCCCCGCAGCGCAAAGGCGACCACATTCTGTGGCGTCGTTCGCTTGCTGATGCTGGGAAACCCTCCTGGTTTAAGATCAAAGCAACGGATGGCGCAGCGGCCGTGCAGGCCATGCTGGAAGTGGTCGGAGAGGACGATGTTTACTGCACAGTGAACTCGTTCCGCGGTTGGCGACAGACCCGGTGCTTGCATCGACTCAACGCGTTCTGGGTTGATATCGACGCGAGGCAACCCTCCGCAGACGTCGGCCGCCTCGTCACCGTTGCGCTGGCACGGCTACAGAACAACCGAATTCCTGAGCCAAGCCTGATCGTGTACACCGGTCGCGGGGCGCACCTCTATTGGCTGATACACGACACCCCCCGGGAAGCGCTACCTCGATGGACCGCCGCCCAGCATCGCCTCACGAAACTCGTTGGCGGCGATCGCCAGGCGATCGATTGCACGCGAGTGTTGCGAGTGGTGGGAACCACCAACTCCAAGGCCCCCGCGCACAGGCGTACGGTCACAGCTGAGGTCCGTCATCCGGAGCGCTACCAGTTTGACTGGCTATGCGACCAGGTGCTCGAACACTCGAGAGCCGAGCTGCGCGAGATTCGCGCGAACCGAGCAAGCCGGCAACGCGACAAGCGGCGACATGGCCAGCGCGGCTCGAGCATCTTCCAGCTCTGGTACGACCGGTACCGCGACATGCTGGCCATCCTCGAGGCGAACTACATGGAAGGGGTCCCGGAGGGTAGCCGAGACTTAGTGCTCTTCCACCTTGCGAATGCGCTGTCGTGGTTTACCCAGTACGACGGCTTGTACAACGAGATCCATCACATCGCTTCGCGTGTCATCAAGACACTGTCACCGAAAGAAGTCGCCAGTTTCACGACCTCGATCTGCACCCGCGCCAAGCAGGCCCAACAGAAGCAGTTTCTCGCGTGGGGAACCAAGCAAGTCGATCCGCGCTACCGCATGTCCAATGAGTACCTCTGGGAGTTCTGGGGACCTTTGGTATCACGGCATCCCGAACTCATTCCCAAGCTGAAGACCATCGTGCCACAAGACGTGCGCGACGCACGCCGGCGAGCCCGTGAGCGCTGCCGTGACCGCCGGGCAGAAGGACGCTACAAGCTGCGTCGAGTCGACTACCTGGCCACGTGCGCCGACTTGCGCCGCAAGGCGGTTCGCATGCGTGAAGCCGGTCACACCTGGCACGAAGTAGGGAAGGCCCTGGGACTGTCTGCGGATGCGGCACGCATGCGCGCTGGACGAATTCGGCCACCGACGACGGCACCGAACAAGTGCGCCCGCGCTGTATACGCGAAGCCCGACCCTGCGCCGCCCACCACGCCCGAGAACTCGTCGTTTTCGCTCGCCGGAAAGCGAACATCTGCTCCCCCGCTGTATAGTGGCCAAGGGCCGGGGCGAAGCCCCTCGCCCGAAGGGGTTCTTTTCGGCAATATTCCTATTGCGAATAGTGGGGTTGGGATGGGGCGCGGGGAAGGGAAGGGGGCACACGCTCAATTCCGCCCCTTGGCGGCGGCCGACTTATCCACAGATTCCATTCGCGCTGTGGATGTCCCCGCGGCGCAGCTCTGTATCGACGTCGATGCGGAAGCAAAAAGGGGGCAACAGCGGCCGCGCCGGCGAATGGCCATCTCCCCGGATGTGGTGGCTGCGCAGAGAAAGATCCCGTTGCGAGAAGCCCTGGCGCGATTGGGCACCTATGTGAAGCAGGACCCGGACTTCGCACCGAGAAAGAACGCGGCCACAGCTTGCGTTCATGTCGGGCTGGGCAGCACCGTGTGGCAACTGATCCTGACCGGTGACTCGTGGTTCGACGTGCACGCGCGACGAGGCGGCAGTGGCGCAATCGCCCTGGCCATGCACATTCTCAAGGTGGACTTCCTTCAGGCGGTTAAGACGCTCGTCGACGGCACGGCTTGACCGCCACGTCACTCATCATCCGATCAGCCCTGCGACCGCACGTCAGCGTCTCAACTCTCCCAATGCCTGCAACGGGTCCGCGGTCGCCGAGGTGCAGAGGAGGTTCTCGTCAGGTGCCCTCGATCCAGTCGTCAGGACCTCACGATACAGCGGCAAGGTAGCCACCACGATCCCTGCTGTCAGCGTGGCGGAGCGACTCGGGTCTCGAGCGAGCCTCGAATTACCACCGCATAGGGATGCGTCAGGAACAGAAACACCGCATCACGGTGAAATTATACGCAGCACGGTGTTTAGAATCCGGTGAAGCGTAACGGATACTACAGCGTACGCAACACCTTACGCCGTTGCAAAGACGACTTCCCGGAATGGGATTGCATCGGCACTCTCCCTGCGAGCTGAGCCGATGCGAGAACTGACACACCCTGCCGTCGCAGTGCACCTCCTTTCGGCGATGCCTGCGCTCGGTCGTTCTGATCCGTCATACCCGTGGCGGCGATCCAGGAAACTGGAGCAATCGGGTGACACCGATTGTCGCTTCTTTACTCCCCAAAACCCCTCTTGAATTCAGTCATGAGTTCTTGAGGGGTTTTTCATTTCTCGCTTTTCCACCCGTCCGCCTGGCTGCGGCACAACAACGCTCGAAAGGAGTCTCCATGTCATCCGTCAACAAGGTCATCTTGTGTGGCAAGCTCGGTGCCGATCCGGAGATCCGCTATCGTCCGACCGGCGAGCCGGTTGCGACAATGCGGGTCGCCACGTCCGAACGTTGGACCAATGCCGACGGCGAGCGCAAGGAACACACGGAGTGGCACACCGTCATCGAGTTCCGCAAGAGCACGATCGAAAAGTACATCGTGCCTTACCTGAAGAAAGGCCTCGAGGTCTATGTCGAGGGCCGGAATCGCACCCGTTCCTACGACAAGGACGGTATCAAGCGCTACACCACCGAGATCATCGCGTCCGACGTCCAACTCAACGGCAATCGCCCTGATGCCGGGAAATCCGACAGCAACACGCCGAACGACCCGGGGGGTGATTTGCCGCCGGGAGACCTCCCGCCGGCGGACCTGCCGCCCGCAAGCGACGACAAGCCTTTCGCCTGATCGTTGGCAAGATCGAGCGGATGGAGCGCCAGCGGCCCAGCCGCTGGCCTCCAGCCGCCCGGAAGCGCTGCGGTGATCATGCTAGGGACGATCCGCGAGCTCGGGTTCTCCGGCCCTGGTGAGTTGCTCATGGCACTGTTCGTTTGCCTGGGCGTGCTCGCCATCATCTACTTCCTCTTCCTCCACACGCTCGTCGAGATAGCATCGGAAGCGAACCTCAACTCGGCCGACGATTCGGCCGGGCCACACGCCGGACGATCTCCCGTCGACGCACACCCCCAAGGTCGCCCATGAACATCCTCACGCAGGTCTCGCTACTCCTTCTGGCCGCGGGCGCGGCGCTGGTCTTCCTCGCGCGAAGCGCGGCCGAGATTCCTCAGACGCAATTGGAGATCGGGTGGTTGGCTAGCATTGCCGGGACCGTGCTCGCCTATATCCGGTTCCGGAAGTGGGCGATGCGACAGTATGCAAGGCGAGCGATTCGGCGGACAAAGTTCCCACCCTTGTGGCAGGTCTCCTTCGGACCGGATCCGACCGTAGAGTCCGCCGACGTCTTTCTCACTGGGCCGGACGGCAGCGTACGCTACGCTGTGGCCATTGCCCGGTGGAAGGGGGTCGCCGTCACCCGCACGCTGATCACGCGCCAGCAGAAACTGGTCGACCAGAAGGGAAAGCGAATGCGCTCCGGCCGGATCCGCGATCTGACCGACCAGTGTGCCACCGCAAAATGGTATCCGGTGCTATGGCTCCCAACAGCGCGCTCGGCGGCCGCCATGGTGCTCGACGATGGTCTACTCATCATCCAGGGGGGGGCGCACGAGCTTCGCGCTGCCGTCGCGCCACGAGAGAGCTGAGCGCTGCGCGTTACCGTGGCACGAACGTACCAGCGCCCCCCTTACTTCGCGGCCTTGGCTACCGGCCGGCCTGCGGCCGCCTGGCTAGGGTAGGGGCGCTCGAGCAAGTCTCGTTGCAGAAGCAGCTCGTACAGGGTCACCGCCAGGTGCTTGGCCTCCAGGGAAAAGCCTTCCCACACCTTGCGCGGCGGCAACAGGAGGCCCTTGAGTGCTGGGTCCGCCGTCATCGACTTGAACACGGCGTCGAGCCGCGACCCGACATCCACCTCGGAGACAAAGAAGTCCGCGGTCTCAAGGATTCCTGCCATGTGATAGACCTTCGCCAGCGGTACATCGAGGAACTTCGCGGTCAACTTGAGCTTCTCATCGCCCATCGTCGTCCACTTCCGGGTCCCATTCAGCAGCAGGTAAAAGTGCTGTGGCGACACCCCGATCTCGCGAGCGGCATCGTCCGCCGCCAGGCCAAGCTCCTCCATTCGCGCCTGAATGGCCTCACGAAGATGCGCGCTTTCGGCAAGCATCTGCTTTTTGGCGGTAGTCGGTCTACGCGTTGCCATGGCACCTTCAAGTTGATGTCGATGTGAACGGATTATAAACACAGTGCCAGATTATGGCACCGTGTTTTCACCGCAGGATGCAATTTATACGCTCCCCGCTCTTTAGAATAGGCTGAGATGCCGTCCAGTCGGCCAAGAACTCATTAGACCGGAGAGAGCTATGTTGTCCAAAGAGCAGCAGGTGGAAAGCGATCTGTGGAAATACCGCAACGGCATGGTCAATGTGGCCTGGCTTGTAGGCGTTGCGCGTAACGTGACCAAGCGCGGCGGTGACCTTCAGCAGACCAACAACCTCAACCATACGATTCCCTTTCACCTGAATGAGGGTGACTCCATGCCCAGCCGGGTGTCCGACAGAGCCACCATCAAAGTTGTCGGCCGCCTGGGCGGGGAGAAGGTCGGCGACGATTACTCGGTTGTGCTGCGCGTGCTGTCATTCCACACTCCATCGGTGATTGATTTGCCGCCGCGGCGCTTCTGGAACCAGGTCCTCCGGCCAGGCATCCCCCAGGACGACGTGCGTCCCGACACTTACGCCGAGGAAAGCGTACAGGCGCTCACCGGCGGCAGGATCAACGAGGGCTCCAGCAATACCGTGCGGGTTGCCGGCTTCGTTGCTGCCTATCGACTTCAACGCGCCGGGGCGAAAAAGGAAAACGGGGAATTGAGCAACGGCGCTCTCCTCCTGTTACTGCGACAGACGAAGGATGAAAAGGATCTTTTGCCGATCATGATCTATGGTCGGCTCGCCGAAGCCCATGCCAATCGCATCCAGATTGCTGATGCTCTGCTGATCGACGGCAGGCTTCGTGTCGATGCCAAGCCGACTGGCGAGCCCGCCGGTCCCGACGGGATCGTTCCGGTCAAGCGACGGCTGTATATCCAGGCCAACACCATCAGTAGCGTCGACTTCGGCTCGGAGATCAAGACCGTGCCGGACTGGGCGAAGGACCTCTACGAATCCGTGAGGAAAGAACCTGGTCGGCGGCCGACGGGCGCCGCGCCGCGCCGCGGGCCGACGCAACCGTTCTCCGTCCAGCAAGCGTCGCCCAGTCCGGACTGGAAACCCCCGATCGAGCGAGCAGGAAGTGGTCCGGTCGACGCCGAACTCAGTAACGAGCAGCAATTGCTCGATGGCGTCGATCCAAGCATCCTGCAGTCGTTCGGCCGATAGGGTGTGGCGTGCACTCCAGCGTCATCCAGGCCGCCGGTGTCGTTGTGCTGTTCTGGTGGGTGGTAACGGCCTGTTACGCGATCATTCAGTTCCCCGGTGAATGGCTAGATCGCCTCGGCCAGTCCACCGCATTGGTCCCCCTTGTCGCAGCAGCAACGGTCATCGGCGGTGCACAGGCCTGGCTTCGAATCTGGTCAGCCAAGCGCCGCACGATCGAGCTGCTGCGTCCAGACACGGCAAGAGGGTTGACGTGTGGCATCGGAAGGCTTCCGCTTATCGCCCGGGATCACACGTCGACAGCGGAATTGCCTAGTTTCGAGCACATACCCGATGTCCCCGCGGACTGGTATCCCAAGTGGATGGAGCGCTATGCGCAGTCTCATCCCGCGCACGTCGCGCTAGCCCGGGACCTGCTAAGGACGTTCAACGCATGCGCCTGGCTACCGGCCACGCATATCGAGGGGCATCACGGTGGGCGGTCGTTGCTCGAGCACTCGATGCTCATCGGCTACATGATGCACCGCCTGGGTGAGAGTTGGTCCTACAAGGGTCTTCGAGATCGGTCGGGCAAGAGAATCATCCTCAAGCTGCGCGACCCGGCCTACGAGTTCAAGGGGGACGACCCGATGTTGATGATCATCGGGTTGGCGCATGACATCGGAAAGATCGAAGCCTACATCTATGACCCGGGCAACCCGAAGAAGGTCCTGGGGATCCACCACGAGCACGACCTGACCGGTGGGAAGATGCTTGGACGGATGCCACTCGTTTGGGATCTCCCGGACGATGATCGTCGGGCCCTTGTGCAGGCCGTCTCCCACTACCATCACCCGATGCGGTTACCCCTGGCCAGCGATCGCCGCGCCAAAGACGACCGGGTCGTGGCATTGATGGAGTTGCTGATCCGCGCCGACTTCTTTGGCTCACGTCTTGAGCACGAGGGCCGCATCGATGTGACGGTAGACCCAAGCGCCGCAGCAAGTGCCTCGCCCGAGCTCTCGGACGACGCCGTGTTCAGCGCCTTCACTGCGATCGTGTTGGAATCCGGCCGCATCAATAGCGCCGATGCGCGCTTCAACGTCGGCTCGCTGTGCGATGGACACGGCTTCGAGAAACCAATGCTGCTCATCAACGAGACAGCGATACGCGGTGCGCTAATGAGCCGATTGCAGCTGCCGGATGCCATGCTGCTTGGCGATGGCCGGTCCCGCATCTCGATCGCACTACTCCAGGAGCTCGATGCCCGCAGCGCGCTCTACAAATCGCACGAGGGCCGTGCATATAGCGCCGAGAACTCTCTCTGGAACGTTGACTTCTGCTCACGGCCGGCGGAAGGCGCAAAACCCGTCAAGAAGTCCGGTTGGAGCGCCACGATCATTCTCGATCCGAAGGTGATTCCCGGCCTGGAGACCATCGACCCCTACTGGTGGTACGCCATCATCAATCGCCCGACGATGGGGCAGGGGCGAGCATACAAGAAGGTGCCGCCGGCCCACGCCCGCAAGTATGAGGCAGTCACCGACCCCGAGCAGTTTGAAGCCCAGCTGCGGCAGGCCAGGGCGCACATGGAGCGCCTCATGCCAGGGGACCACGAGGGCGAGGCCACGTCGGACGACTTCGAGCCCGCGCCAGAAATGGACGAGGCCGACGCGTCGGTCGCCGATGACAGGACGGATGCCGAGCAGCCCAGTTCGGACAACCAGGACGACCAGGACGACCAGGAAGGCCAGGAAGGCCAGGAAGAGGTCTTCGTTGAGCCCGAGTATGCTCAGACCGCTCCCGATCCCGAGGCACCGACCCCCATCGTCCCACTCGATCCGCCGGTGGCCAAGGAAGCGCCGCGCGGGATGATTCCGACCGTGTCAGAAAAGAACGTAGCGCCGATCGACATCACAGCGGCGCTTGATCGCGCCATGGCTGCCGCCCAGGCTGGAACGGCGAAAGCTGTCCGGCGCGGTGACCATCTCTTCTTCAGCAATCTGCTCCTGGCCAAACACACCCCCGAAATCGACTGGGTGGCCACGCGGTACAAGATCAGGAGCTTTTGCCAAGCGAAGAAGGTCGTGGCGGAGTTCGTCGAAACCTCCGACGGCGAAAACTACTTCCTGGCCATCAGGATCCGTGACTCGGACGCCGTCGAGGACCCGTGCGCCGCGACGTAGGCGTGCCGGCGACACCTAGCGCCGTCCTCACAAAATGGAGTACTTGGGGGGAACTGTCCAAGCCGCGATGCGCCATCGACAAAGTGATGTGCTTGGTCGGGCCGCCCCCCAACAGGCGCAGGAAGCGCACCCGCTGGCTCGCATACCTCGCGGTCGCCCCCGGCACCAGGCCGATACCCAAGCCGCTTTCGACCATGGCCACGAGCGTCTGGACCTGAAGAACCTCCTGGGACACGCGCGGGGCCAGGCCGGCCTGGTGGAACAACAGCCGGACGATGGCATTCAGGTTTGGCACCCCCGCCTGCGAGTACATGATGATCGGCTCGTCGCGAAGCGATTCCAAGTGGATCGAACGGCGCTTAGAGAACCGACCGTCCCGCGGCACGGCGAGCACGAGCTCATCGGTTTCGATCGTCGTCAGCTCAACGGCGGTGGTCTCCGCTGGCCCGTAGGTGAGGATCGGGCCTCTGACGAACCCCACATCGATCTCGCCACCCTCCACGCCTCGCAGGATCGCCGTGCTGGTCGTTTCCTGCAGGATCAACTCGACGTTCGGAAAGTTCCCTCTGAAGAGGGGTATTAGCTTAGGCAGTAGCGCATAGGTCGCACTTCCAACGAATGCGACGCGTAGTTTTCCGGCCGTTCCGGCGCGCGTTGCAGCAGCTACGACTCTGGTTTGCTCCGCGTGGAAGAGCGCCTGCCGGGCCTCTGCGAGCACTGCCTCGCCGGCTGAAGACAGCTTGATGCCGCGCATGCCGCGGCCCGGCCGCACGAAGAGTTCCACCCCAAGTTCCGCCTCCAGCTTGCGAATCGCGATCGACAACGGTGCCTGCTGCATGCTCAGTCGTTCCGCCGCGCGATGGAAATTCCCGGTCTCCGCGACGGCGACGAATTGATGTAACTGACGGATCTCCAACTGATATCCCTCCTGAATCACTACTCGTCGCTACAAATATTAGACGAAGTTGTTACGTACATTTAGGCTCTCGGAAAAATGCAAGGAGACAGAGACATGCTTCCACTCCAGGGAATCCGGGTCGTTGATCTCAGTTCAGTCGTTATGGGCCCGTATGCCAGTCAATGGCTCGGCGATTTCGGCGCGGAAGTCATCAAGGTCGAACCGCCGTCCGGCGACTCCACGCGGCGCACGGGACCCGCGACCGAGCTCGGCATGGCCGCGCTGTTCCTGGGCGTCAACAGGAACAAGAAGAGCGTGGTACTCGATATCAAGACGCCGGCTGGCCGCGACGAATTGCAATCGCTCATCGCCACGGCTGACGTCTTCATGCACAACATCCGCCCGCAGAAGCTCGCTAGGCTCGGCCTCGACGCCCAGACTCTCCGGGGCAACTACCCCCGACTCGTGTACGCGGGGCTGCACGGCTTCGGCGAGGATGGCGTCTACGCGGGGCGGCCGGCGTACGACGACGTCGTGCAAGGCCTCTCGGGGGCGGTAGCTTTGATGCAAGCCAAGACGGGCGACGCACAGTACTTCCCCGCCGTGGCGGCCGATAAGACCAGTGGCCTCATTGCTGCGCTTTCCATTCTCGCAGCCCTTCTCAAGCGCGAGCGCGTAGGGCAGGGGAGCTATGTCGAGATCCCCATGTTCGAGTCCATGGTGGCGTTCAATCTTGTCGAGCACCTATACGGCCGCCACTTCGAGCCCTCGTTGGGGGCCGCGGGGTATCCCCGTGTTCTCGCGCCGGCCCGCAAGCCCTATGCGACGATCGACGGCTTCGTTTGCCTCATGCCTTATACGGACGCGCAGTGGGCGGCGTTCTTTCGCGCCACCGGCAACGACGACCTGGCCACTGACCGACGCTTCACATCGATTGCCGCAAGAACCGCGCACATCGAGCTGCTCTACGAGACCACCGCCGGGATCGTCGAGGAGGAGGCTACAGCCTACTGGCTCGCCTTGTGCGAGACGCTTGAGATCCCGGCGGCAGCGGTGCACAGCCTCGCGTCGCTGGAGGACGACGAGCACCTCCGGTCCTGTGGCTTCTTCCAGATGGTCCAGGATGGGCGTAACGGGACCCTGCGTTTCCCCGGAGTTCCGGTGAAGTTCGACGGCGAGCGCCCTGGGATCTCCTGCCCGCCGCGACTCGGCGAACACAACACCTCGCTTTTCGGCCGCCGTGGACCTGAACTGTCTCGCGGCATCGACGAAGCCCTACACGCAATCCAACAAGCGAACCAGGAGACACCATGACAGACTCGGTAGTGAAACAGCTCGGCCAAGGCTTCTATTGGGAAGACCTGACCGCCGGCGAGCGGTTCCGGACGCCCGCACGCACCGTGCGCGAATCTGACCTGACCGCATTCATCTCCACCACAGGCATGCTCGAGGCGATTTTCATCGAAGACAATTTCGACGGCAGCCGAATCTCCGGCAAGCCCGTGCCGGCTGTCCTCACCCATAGCCTGATCGAGGGGTTCATCCTCCAGACCATGATCCAGCGCACGGGGCTCGCCATGCTCGAGCTCGCCCTCAAGGTGCATGATCCCGTCCGCGTCGGCGACACCATCTACGGTGAGATCACGGTGAAGAGCGTCAAGCCGACATCGAAGACGAAGGATGCCGTCGTCGTCTCCGACATCGAAGTCTTCGTCAAGAGGCGAGACGGCTCTGGCGAGCCTGACGCTCTCGTGATGACTTACACCGCGACCCGCCTCCTCGCCGGCCGCCCCACCGACCCAACCGGTACTGCAAAGTGAAATCCCGATCGCTCACGCTTCTCGCCGCCGCCGCGGCCGCACTCACCGGCGCTACGGCCGCACACGCACAGGTGTCCTATCCCGACCGACCGATCCGTCTCGTCGTAGGTTTCCCCCCGGGGGGGCCAACCGACCTCGTGGCGCGCGTGCTCGCGAAACGGCTCAGCGATGAACTGGGCCAGAAGGTGGTGGTCGACAACCGCCCGGGCGCGAACGGCAATGTCGCTGCAGACACCGTTGCGAAGGCGGATCCCGACGGCTACACGGCGCTCTACGGCACCTCGGCGCTGGCGATCAGCCCTGCGCTCTACAAGAAGCTCACCTACGATCCGGTCAAAGACCTTGAGCCGGTCGCGCTGACGGCCGTCGTGCCTCTGGTACTGGAGATCGCGACAAGCGTGCCCGCCTCCACCGTCTCGGATTTCATCCGCTACGCCAAAGCCAATCCCGCGAAGCTGACATTCGCGTCCGCAGGGAACGGCAATGTGACCCATCTCGGGGCAATCCTCTTCAACCAGGTCGCGGGCATCGAAGCGGCCCATGCTCCGTATAAGGGAAGCGCACCGGCCGTCCAGGATCTGGCCGGCGGCCAGACACAGTTCATGACCGATACGGTCAATTCATCGCTCGCCTTCATTCGCGACAACCGCGTGAAGGCTCTCGCGGTACTGGGGGACAAGCGCAGCTCTGTGCTGCCGAACGTGCCGACGCTGGCAGAGCTCGGCGTGAAAGGCATGAACGTCGGCGCCTGGCAGGGAATCCTTCTGCCGGCGAAGACTCCTCACGCCATCGTCCAACAGATCAACACTGCCGCCAACAAGGCACTGACGTCCAAGGAGGTCGTGTCCGCGCTCGCAGCTCAGGGGGCTGAGCCACTTGGCTCGACACCCGACGAGTTCAAGGCGTACCTATCGAAGGAGACGACCCGCTGGGCAGCTGCCGTCAAACAGTCGGGCGCCTCAATCGATTGATTGATGGCCAACCGGCAAAAGGGAGTTCCATAACAAGAAGAGACGTGGCCAATAGGTAGCCATCATCAAGGATGATGGAATGTGCATACCTCACAGGCCAAAAGCGACAGGTTCTCACGGGCAATGCCATCAGCGTTGCGCCGAAGGTCACGTTTCGCCCAATTTCTGTTGCCTCGATCAGATTAAAGCATTGCTTTAAAGAGATATTAACAGATTCTAATTCGAGCGGGGAATTCTTTCTTCAGACAGCAAGGTGTCATATGCGAAATAGCATCAGCCTTACGATTGGGCAAAGCTACTTGCCCGATCTCTCGGTCAAAGGCAGCTCACTCATCCGCCCGGCGGTCGAAGCCATTGAGAGGAACCCAGGGGCAGCGGCCGATATCGCGCTCGCGACAACGGACCGGCTGATCCGGGACACACCGGATCAGCCGCAAGTACTGCGTGCGATTCTGAAGGAATGGGTTGCGGCGGTTTGCGTCGTGCGGGACCGGTCCTGATACACGTGCCTCCCGCAATCAGCAGCTCTCGGAGTATCAAGACGAGATGGTCGAGGACTGTGAATGCGCTTGAGCGCGCAGGCCGGGCCAGCCTGCGGCGCTAAGCGTCACCTCGTCGCGTCCTGAATGAAGGCATCAAGCCTTCTTTCGTAGTTTTCGAGCATACGCATAGACGGGCGCATATTCTCCTCGCGCCAACGCCAGAGTGTTGCTCGATTGATCTGAATCACCGCGTCCAGAGGTGCGTCGATGCCGCTGTCGGCCAGGCGCTTGATCCACTGATCTGTCAGCTCCCGCATGGTCGCGGCGCGATAGCGCTCCTGCATGCGCTGCGCTTCATTGACACCTTCTGCCTTCAGGGCCCGAGCTTCCGCTAGCACGGCGGGGTCGACGACTTTGACGACCCCATAGAAAAAGGATGTCAAGCGACCCGGCTTGATGTTGAGAAGGCTCGCGAAGTCCTTGATGCTATGGCCCAACTCCTTCCGGATAGCATTCAACTCCAGACCTTCTGGAGACGGTGTGAGTTTTTGCTTGTCCGCGGAAGTCGCCATGAGTGATCGCCCCGTGTCGGCGGCCGGCTCTCCTGCGATCGCGCTCTGCACGAGGCGTTGCACTTGGATGCGTGCTTCATCGCCAAAGATCAGCCCTGGGTTTTCAAACATACCACAGGGATCGTCACTGCCGACGGATGCTTGATAAATTCGCTCGGCCGCCTGGCACGCACGCTTCTCATCGACGGTGTCGTGTTCCGCCTTCGCGGCGGAATCACCGAGCAGCAAAGCCTCCTTGGAAGCGTCGGCCCAGGACGAATCGTCATACCCCGACGTGTGGATGAGCAGCGCGTCGAGCGAGACCTCGGCTCGCTTGCGTTGCATGGAGAGGCACAGGTTGCTGGCCAGGTTGTACAGGTGCAGCCAGATCTCGGCCGCGACCACCGGTTCGCCGATGGTCTTGGCAACCAGCGTCAGGCCGATCTCTTGCTGGATGTCCTCGAACCGCTCGAAGGAACGCAGTCGCCTCCAGCACGCGGCGCGCAGAACGCGCCTGGCCTTTGGCGAGCGGAAGAATGCCTGGATGACCGCCGTTCTGCAGCGCCGCGCGGGCGGGGCATCGAATGCCAGAACGAGACGCTCGTCATGTGGGGTCAGGTCGACGTATCCCGTGCCTTGCATGATTTCGTCACGAGATCTTCGAAAGCACCGCGCAAATCCGCTTCACTGCGGCAGTCTTTGAGCAGCTGATCTGCTGCCGCGAGCATGATGTCTGCTGCGATTGCAGGATTGGAGCGTATCCGGCTGGCGGTACGGTTGATGAAGTTGGCTGTAGTTGCGGCGCGAGTCGGCAAGTAGCTCCGACCGACCAGCAATGAGTGGCTGACGGACATTGGTACCTCACAATCGGATTGAAAGTCGCTTCAGTTGCCTCGCTCCCCAGCGAGGGAGAATGCCCGCTCCCCAGCAAGGCATCCTCGCGCTTATCGTAAGCGCCACAGTTTGGATTTTCAATACGCTACGCGAGGTGCATTTATATTATTTTTTCCGAATTTTAACTTCTGCGATGGAAGATCTTTCTTTTAAAGAAAAAAGAAGGTTTTATTGTCGATACGCCTATCGCTTGCGTGCGGTGCTGCGAGGATTTTCCCACGACCAGGCCCTACGGGACTCTGGCTTGCTGGCCATTGCCTCGTACTCCGCGAGATGCTCACCGCAGAACGCAGCCAAACGAACCACGTCAGGGAAAGCCGCCGAGATACGCTCCTCGCCCGCCGCGAGAAAGATGGTCTCGCCACCATCGGGTGCGGCTTGCACCACCACCGCGCTGGCGTACAGCGCATTGACACGAGTGATCGTGGGCATCGCGCTCGCGGCCGCGGACAGTGTCGCGGCCCAGACTTGGCGCTGCGCCGCGGCTCGAGCCTCCGCCCGCGTCAACTCATCACGCATGTAGGCGAGCGTGGACTGCAGCTCGGAGATGGTCTTCGACAGCGTTGAAGCTGTCGCCGCGGAATCCTCAAGCATAGCCCTGAGGCGGCCGATCTCTGCCTCCACGTGTTCGACCGTTCTCTCAGCCGCATCGGCAATAGCGCGTGCACGCGACATGTCTTCCGAAGCCCGGGCCCGCGCCTTCTCGAGATCGGCACGCTCCTGGGCGATCGAGGCCTCCACGTGCTCGCTGACGTGCGAAAAGATACTTTTGAAACACTGGCCGACCACCCGGGTCAGCTCCGGCGGAAAGGCCTCGGAAAGGTCGCCGGAAAGCGCGGATGCGTCTTCCAATTGCTCGCGGAACTCGGCCAGATCCTTCCCGATATCTCCCAGGCTTCCGCGCTGCGTGAAATGGAGGACCTTCTGCACCGACGGGTACACCCTGTACCCCTGAAGCAAGCGTGCGACGAGATGGCTGAGGTCCTTGCGCGTCGCACCGTCCTCCCGTGCGCGCTCGACAGCATTGCGAATGGTCGCGGACTGCTGGTCGTTGAGCGTTGTCCTGGTCGCCATACCTATGCCGCAAGGTGGCGAGGCTGGATCTGCAGCGAGACGAGTTGGGACTGCAGCCACTGCTCGACGTCGGCGTTGCCCCGATACGTGGCCGCAGCATCGTGGTCGAGAAGTAACTCACTGTTCCGATAGACCACCAGGCGATTGCCGTCCCGCTGCACCGCCGCGCCCTCGCGGCCACAACGGTTTCGCGTCACCTCTGCACGGAATCCGTGCGACGCCAGGTGGTCGTTGATCCATTGACCGATCGTATGCAGTTTCCGCGGCATGACGCGCACGGTTCCGCATTTGAAGCAGTCCCTTCTTCCCACCCTGTTGGGCATACCACAGTGATCGCAATGCCAGGCCATTTCACCCCCGCCGACGGAGATCTGTATGGCGAGAGGGTACTTCCGCTCTCGCGGGTAGTCAATGTAATGCCTTACGTATCACGTATTACTCACTGCAGTCGCGAAGTTGCCTTCCCTTCGGACACTTGGCCGCACACACATCGCCAGCTCGGCCCGCTTTGCCTGCTGCACGCTCTTCGTCAATAACGCAATGCGTCCAGATCAACAGCAGGTGTCCTGCCGTCGCACAGAAATGAATATGCACCTTGAAGTCCGTCGGACAAGAGTCTTAAATATTCCCGTGAGGCAGAACCCGTCGATGGAGGGTCCAATGTTGAAACAATTCGCACTTGGCCTTGCACTATCCGCTGCCGGCTTCTTGACTTCCGCTTATGCGCAAGACCTCAGCAATCCAGGTGCGGGCTCCTTGGAGGGTGATAGTTGTCGATCAAATAGCGATTGCGATCGATCGACGGGACAACATTGTGTTCACAACGCGTGTGCATATTCATGTCCAGGGGTCCCAATTCCATCTGGATATACACTCATGTGCCAAGGCATCGCCAATGGGAAGATCTACAACTTATGCGGCCGTGAAGACGTAAAGCCAGTTCGAATCGGCGAACAATGCGTGATCGGTATTCGCCCGGGAATAGCTGTTGCTCAGTAGCGCCGCACCTTCAATATTAAAATTTATAAAATGGAGTTGCGATGATAGATGATATCCGACGGAGTTTCATTATAAGATTTCTATATACATTTCTTATAGTCATCAACCCAGTCACTGCGGCTGAAGAATGCGGCTTCGATTCTGCCGGCCAGATCTGCCACGCATGGGCGGAAGCGACTAACGCAAATCTGCCATTCGTTAGACAGAAAACCTTCGAAACTTGCTGGGCTGCAAGTGTGGTGAACCTCTTGCGATACGTTGGCGTTCCATTCAATGACGAAGACCAAGTCATCCAAGAGACAACAGGCGTACCAAAATTAGGGAGCGCCAGCGAAGTGAGTCAAGCGCTAAATCAGACCTACATCTATGGGTCAGGACGAACTGTTAGTTTGTCTGTGGAGCGGTCTACCGACAACTACACTTCCACCAGCCACAGCCTTGATAATCTTGGCATTCACAATGCGCTAAAAGAAAATCGGCCCGTCTATTACGGCGACCTCAATCACGCAATGGTCGTTACCGACGTGTGGTCGCGCCCAACACCTTTCGGTCTGCAGGTGATACGTATGCGAGCTATTGACCCGGCAATAGGCAGCGTGCGTGATTTGTCTCCCAATGAGATGATCGGTACGTATGCGGCCATAGTCAATTTCACATTCGGTCATAGAAATGCGGGTGGCAACCACGTTAGCACACGAAACACCTGCCTAGAAAAGAGAATTGAAAAGTGCGTGACTGCGTGCACAGATCAATACGGAAGATCTCAGCAAGAATGTGAACAGATCACGTGCCGCCCAGGAGTGGGAGAAAATATGGACTGGGTGGCCGACTGCAGCGAGGACAATTGAGATAGCGGGCACAATCCGGCCGCAATTATCAGATGCCAAAGCGCACGCACCGGCACTGTGTCAACCTTCCCCGCGCCTCCAAAGCGCGGCTTCTCCATAGCATCTGACGTGGCGCGCTGGAAAGCATGATTCGACGTTCAAGCGGACATTTCAGCTTTGCTGGAACCGGACATTACGGCGTTGCTCCTAGACTGAATGTCCAGGCGGTTTTGAAGCGTCGGGGCACCAGTCACATTCAGTCGTCGGCACGGGCGTTTGACTTGTACGGGGTGGGAGGCTTTGGCGGGGCTTTGGTGGGGCGGTGGGGCTGGCCGGAGACGGCCGAGTCCCGCGCACGGTGGGGCGGCTCGGTCGCCACCGGCCAAGCCAGCCTGTCCGCGTGCCTTCGGTGTGGAGTTTAGGAGGTCTGGCGGCCTATCCCTCTAGTGGATGGTGGGCTTCCGTAACTCCGTCCCCTAAGCTTTATGGGTTGGCCAAGCGCGGCGTTAGCTCAAACGATTTTCGGGGGAGGAACAGAATGCTGCGGCGATTCGCGGTCGGGCTTTTGTCGATGCTGGCTTTTGCTTCGACATCCAACGCAGTCGATTCCCTACCACCCCCCTCGCCAGGCTCAATTCAGGCACCGAGCCCGGGAACGCCAGCACCTGGAATGCCGCCTATCCCAGCACGGTCATCCCTCCCAGCTGGCTACAAATGGTGCGTGGTTGACATCGCGTTGCCCGGCGATCCACAGAGTTTTTGCCCTACAAAGGCGACCGCAGGGTCATGCACCTGCGAGGCCGCGCCAGGCTTCTCGATGATGAAGCCCTCAAAAGGGCAAGTGGCCGCCGACATCCCAAAACTGGATCGGCCGCCGGTCCAAGGTGTCGACTACCCGGCTGACGCGCCTACCGTAGGCCCCGCACCAAAAGGCTACCGTTGGTGCATGGTTGACCCTCGGTTTCTGAAATCTGGAGCGCCTCCGGACTACTGCCTGACCGACGCCCTCGCAGGGGAATGTGCCTGCAAAGCAGTCAAAGGATGGTGGGGAAAGAAGAAGGCTGAACTCGGCTACCGTGGCATCGTTTTTCAGGATTTGACATTTCAGTACGGTGCGCTCCCCATCGTGTGGCCAAAGGCGCCGGGCGAAGACCGTCTTTGCGCGAAAGCGAGATCCCACACGAACAATTACTATTACTACAGCGAGCAGTATGCGGAGATCCGAGCCTATTCGTGCGACGAGCCTGACAAGAAGGTGCAAGCTGATCGACTGCGGGTATCTTGGCGTTTTGAGGGCGAAGAGTACAAACACCTCGAATGCCGTAACACCGACATATGCACATACGGAGAGCGCCTATATGGTCCCGGGGCCAGCAAGACAATCCAGTGTTCCGCGGGCACCGTCTATGGGCCCAATCAGCGAGCAGGCGCTTCGACCAACCCGTACTACTGCCCATGAACCAGCTTGTCGCGTTGCCGCGGCACCCCAACCATGAAAGGCGTCCGAACACGGAGCCTTTTTCGCGCGATACGCCAATTTCTCGGCATACTAGGCTGATGCGTGGCGCAAGTCCGCGCCAGATTACCGGGCCGCAATTCGCCGTCTTCGACCGCCTGGACGGTCTTGAGCCTGTCTAGCTCGCGCATGCTTACCGAAATGACCTCAGATCTAGCCATCGCTTGGCGTCTCCATTGCATCCAACCGGGCAGGCTGGATAGCATGGTTCGGCGTTCAAGCGGACATTTCAGCTTTGCTAGAACCGGACATTACCGCGTTGCTCCTACATCCGTTCGTTGTCCAGGCGGTTCTCAGGTGTCGTGTGGCTGGCTATATTCAAATGTCGGCACGGGCGTGCGGTTTGTGCGGGCTTGGAGGCTTTGGCGAGTTTTCGGTGGGGCGGTGGGGCTGGCCGGAGACGGCTGAGTTGCGAGCAGGGTAGAGCGTGGCCAGGCCCCAACAACGGGCCTTCACCGACCTGACTGCTCGTCTTGGCCCGGCCGAGAGCGGGCAGCCAGGGTCCTTTTCGCATTCGTATCGCCACGCGATCTTTCATGGGTGATCGTTCTTGCAATAGCACTTACTTGATGGCCAGCTACATTTCTTGCACGCCTTGGGCATCCACCTTGGAGCCACGAAAGGACCCACGAAGAAATATAGATAAGGTGTTCCGCATCTTGGACACCGGAAGATCGCATTCCATATAGCGAACGCGATCATGAGGATGAGCATAACCGGTACCATCACACCGATTTTCCGGGCGCCAGCAAGGTAGCCGCAGGTCAACCACGCGATCCAGAACCCAAAGAAGATGATGTAGAACTTACGTCGCGGCGACATGGAGTCCTCTTGGTATTGATCGATTTTCCTTTGACCGTTCGTATTTTCGCGGCCGTGTGTTGCTCAGCACCAATACATGTTTATTCATTCCCCCCCCCAATCTGTACTGAGCCCCCTGACCATCAGGTCAGTTCAGCGTCTTACCGTGCCACACCCCGAAGCCCAAAGCAATTGCCTGCATGTCGGACATCGCACATATGGCCGTGTCGCGACTGAGCAGCCCTCTACCGATAGCATTCATCGCGGCCGAGGTCTCTCGGTGACAAGGGGGGCAGTAGCCGCCCTTCGGCATCGGGCGGGCCCGGCGTCCGCTATCGGGCAGCAAGCGGCCAATTAGGGCCGGGGCGTGCCTTTGATCGCCCGCTCCAGGTCCAGCCGGTTGATCAACCGCTGACGCTTCACGTGCCCCGGCGGGTGCTGCGGCCGCGGTGGCTCGCCGGCCAGCGTCCGCGACGGGCCGGCCTGATGCCGGTCGTCGCGCAGCGCTTGTACCTGGGCGGCGATATCCAGCACGTGCCCCAGCCGCTTGTTCTCCACGATGGCGCCCTGGTCGATCTCCGAGAGCCGGTGGTAGGTGGTGTAGGGCAGGGCAGCGCCGTCGGCCCACAGCTCCACGTGCCCGTCCGGATAGTCGGCCACCTCGATGTAGCGGTGGATCAGGCGGCGGTGCTCGGGGCGGTCCTCCAGCAGGTACATCACCTTGTCGTATTGCAGCGTGAGGCTAGCCGACACCTTGCGCCACTCGCGCCAGCTGAAGATTCGTTCCAGATCCTCGTCGCCACGCAGCGGCCGGTGCGCGTTGAAATCGCTCTTTGGCTCCTTGGCAAAGCGCGCGTTGAAGTCCGCGATGAACGTCGGCGCATAGGCGTTGGCGGCGTCCATCGAGCTGATGCCGCGCAACCGTAGCTCCTTGACCAGGCGGTCCTGCAGCGTGCCGTTCATCCGTTCGACGCGGCCCTTGGCCTGGCTGGAATTGGCACAGAGGCTGTCGATATTCAGCTCGAACAACGCGCGCCCGAACTGCGTGTAGCCGCAGCCTTCGGCATTCGCCTTGGTGTTGACCCGGAACACGCTGAACTTGTCCGAATAGAACGCCTGTGGCTTGCCGTGCCGCTCGAGGTAGGCCCGGGTGGCGGTGAAATAGGCGGGGGTCGACTCGGTCGGCACGAACAGCAGCTGCATCAGCCGGCCGGTGGCGTCGTCGACGTACACCAGCAGCGTACAGGCCGGCGCGCGGCCCTCAAACCAGCGGTGATCGCTGCCGTCGATCTGGACCAGCTCGCCCAGGCACGCCCGCCGGTTGCGCGGCTGGTGGACCTTGGGCGGGCGCTGCCTGCGCGGCACCCAGAAGCCCGCGTCGACCATGATCCGGCGCACCGTTTCCTTGGCTAGGTCGATGCCGTGGCGCTCGCGCAGCTTCTCGGCCGCCAGCGTCGGACCGAAATCCGCGTAGCTGTCGCGGATCAAACCGCGCACGCGCGACTCCAGGCCGAGCGGCAACTGGCGATGGCCAGGTTGGCCCCATTTGCGCGATACGAGGCCGCGCGGGCCGTCCTGCCGGTAGCGTTGCACCAGTCGCTCGACCTGGCGCTTGGAGATCCCCAGCTTCTCGGCGGCGCGCCAGACCATCAGGCCGTCCTGCACGACGGCCTCGATGACCTTGCACCGATCCAGCTCCCGCATGCTCATGGTGATCGTCTCGGGTCGGCCCATGCTCGTGCCCCTGGCTGGCCACAAAGGTGGCTAGCTTCGCACAATCCTGGGGTACGACATTTGAATTCATCCCAAGTACGACATTAGAAAAAATGCCCAACATTCGTTGTCCAGGCGGTTCTCAGTTGTCGCGTGGCTGGCTACATTCAAATGTCGGCACGGGCGTGCGGTTTGTGCGGGCTTGGCGGGCTTTGGCTGGGTTGCTCGGTGAGGCTGGCCTGACGCGACGGAGACCCGCGCCAGGTGGGGTGGTGGCCGCGCGGTGGGCTCAGTTCAACTGACCGCGTGCTGGCGGGGGGGGGCTGCGGGGCCGCGCGCTCAAGCCGGGGCTATCGCGCGGACGCGCTCCGCAAGGTGTCGCGCCTCGGCCAGACCGGTCAGGGACGCTTGGCTCCGATCGGTGGCGACCAGGCGGCTGCCGACCGGGTTCGGCCAGAAGCCGGCACTCGACATGAGGGCCCTGATTGCACACAATCCTGAGAAGCGTTCGCCGCAGCCGCCCCTTCCGGGCGGCATACCAACATTACTGAACTGATTGCCGCAGTGATGTCCATGGACCTTCAGGCTTTCATTAGGCGCTCGAGGCGAACAGTCTAATGAAGGCAGAATGTAGCCAATATCGGAATTACATCTATCCTCGGAGTTTGACAATGAGATGCCAGATTTGCGCGCGTGAACTGAATCGAGGCGACGATCCATTGTCCGTGGACTGCGGTGGCGATTGTTGGGGATGCATCGGAGAAATTGAAGCGGAGATGGGTGACAAGGCATCGCTGGAGAAGGTGCGCGACGAGCATTCGCGCGGACTTCGACCAAGTTGGACGGCCCCTTTAGATGGCGACTGACGGCCAATCGGGGACAGTCACCGCTGGACAATCGCTATACTCCTCCGCTGATATGCGACGCATTAGCGACGCAGGAACCGAAGGACGCTTATGTCGGAAAACGATTTTGATATCAAACTGGATGAGTTGGTGGATCGCTCTGTCGGCAAGCTTCTCACGGCCGACAGTTTCGATCCCTCAGCATTTGATGCCCTCAAGGAATATCTATGGCAGAAGGGTGAGGGACTTCAGCATGAATACTGCGTGTCAAAGCAGATTCTGCGCACCCTCCGGTCGACCGTAAGTGCCATAACAAGTCGAGCGGAGTATCTGCCTTCCGTGCGCCAACACCTTAAATTGGCCCGAGAGTTCGACGGAATGCTCGACAGCCTGATCGCGGGAGAGACCCGCGCAACTCGAACTCCTGGGGTTCCTCGGGTGATTTAATCCGACGCATGGAATGTCTGCTTCCAGCAAGGACGACTGACCGCTAAGGGTTCGGTGGCGGTCACCACTACCAGGTTGCCCAATGAATGCTTAGGGTCGGTAGCCGCCCTTCAGCATCGGGCGGGCCCGGCGTCCGCTATCGGGCAGCAAGCGGCCAACTAGGGCCGGGGCGTACCCTTGATCGCCCGCTCCAGGTCGATCCGATTGATCAGCCGCTGACGCTTTACGTGCCCCGGCGGGTGCTGCGGCCGTGGTGGCTCGCCCTGCAGCGTCCGCGACGGGCCGGCCTGATGCCGGTCGTCGCGCAGCGCTTGTACCTGGGCGGCGATATCCAGCACGTGCCCCAGCCGCTTGTTTTCCACGATGGCGCCCTGGTCGATCTCCGAGAGCCGGTGGTAGGTGGTGTAGGGCAGGGCAGCGCCATCGGCCCACAGTTCCACGTGCCCGTCCGGATAGTCGGCCACTTCGATGTAGCGATGGATCAGGCGGCGGTGCTCGGGCCGGTCCTCCAGCAGGTACATCACCTTGTCGTATTGCAGCGTGAGGCTGGCCGACACCTTGCGCCACTCGCGCCAGCTGAAGATTCGTTCCAGATCCTCGTCGCCACGCAGCGGCCGGTGCGCGTTGAAATCGCTCTTTGGCACCTTGGCAAAGCGCGCGTTGAAGTCCGCGATAAACGTCGGCGCATAGGCGTTGGCGGCGTCCATCGAGCTGATGCCGCGCAACCGCAGCTCCTTGACCAGGCGGTCCTGCAGCGTGCCGTGCATCCGTTCGACGCGGCCCTTGGCCTGGCTGCAATTGGCGCACAGGATGTCGATATTCAGCTCGAACAACGCCCGTCCGAACTGCGTATAGCCTCGGCCTTCGGCGTTGGCCTTAGCGCTGACCCGGAACACGCTGAACTTGTCCGAATAGAACGCCTGCGGCTTGCCGTGCCGCTCGAGATAGGCCCGGGTGGCGGTGAAATAGGCGGGGGTCGACTCGGTCGGCACGAACAGCAGCTGCATCAGCCGGCCGGTGGCGTCGTCGACATAGACCAGCAGCGTGCACGCCGGCGCGCGGTCTTCGAACCAGTGGTGGTCGCTGCCGTCGATCTGGACCAGCTGGCCCAGGCACGCCCGCCGATTGCGCGGCTGGTGGACCTTGGGCGGGCGCTGCCTGCGCGGCACCCAGAAGCCCGCGTCGACCATGATCCGGCGCACCGTTTCCTTGGCCAGGTCGATGCCATGACGCTCCCGCAGTTTCTCGGCGGCCAGCGTTGGGCCGAAGTCGGCGTAGCTGTCACGGATCAGTCCGCACACGCGAGACTCCAGGCCAGGCGGCAACTGGCGGTTGCCGGGGCGGCCGCGCTTGCGCGAAGCGAGGCCGCTCGGCCCATCCGCCCGGTACCGCTGCGCCAAGCGCTCCACCTGCCGGCGCGACAAGCCCAGCTTCTCGGCGGCGCGCCAGACCGCCAGGCCGTGCTCCACCACGGCCTGTATCACCTTGAGTCGGTCCAGTTCGCGCATCGTCACGGTCAGAATCTCGGGCTTGCCCATGGCGGCCTCCAGTCTCGGACGGACGGAAAGCCGCCAGCTTGCCAGGACTGGCAAGCACTGCGACAGTTCTAATTGGCCCAAGTACGACAATACTATTTGGCCGTAACATTCGTTTCGCGCATAAGAGTTTTTATGGTAAATTGGTTTCGAACGCAACCAAATCTATTCTAGCGAACCTGTCGAGACGAACTAGCGGGTCCTAGTTGATAGCAAGCGATCCCAGTCGAATACTGCTAAGCCGCGGTGCGCCAGACAGTTCTGGCGATTGGAACCGCTCCCCAAGGATCTCAAGGCAAGCCTGCAGTAGGGATTCGACGGTACCGGTCGAAAGCTCTCGACCGATCGCGATATCGAGCTCGAGCGCCGGTCCGCCGGCGAGCCGATCGTCCAATTCAGCGACCGCGGCGTAGATCGCGTCCGCCATTTGCTGCATGAAGCCGAGTCCCAGCCCGGCATCCCGGTACGGCCCCTCGATCCACGCTTCACACAGCGTCGCGAACAGCGCCCCATAGTCGTCGAGGTTGATCGCGAACGTGCAGAAGCCAATCGGATCCAGATCGCGCGTCAGGATGAGCCGGTAGTTGACGATCTGGCCAACCACCTCGTCCAGATCGTCGCTCGACAGGCTGACTTCTTCTGCCACGCCAACCGACCAATCTTCATCCTCCAGAGTTTCGCCAAGCATCGGCTCGCCGGTCCAAGGCAGCGTCGTCGCGTCTCTGGCCAGCTTGGCGCGCAGCGTCGCCAGGAGTTCGGCCCTGCCTGGCGCATCCTGTGGCTCCGTGTAGATCGCGTAGCGCTCGGCGTCGTCGGCGCCGAGGAAGTCCGGGCCTAGCAGAGGGGCCCGGCGCATTGGGATAGAGCCGGCCTGCAGCGCGACGCGCAGGCGGGAGTCGTTCGTATCGTTCATGTCGGTTGGCTTCCGTCGTGGTGTGGAGCACTATGCACCGAGCTGGTCGGAGTGGCAATTGGCTCGATTGCTGTATAAATAAACAGTACAATGGACTGTATATTCATACAGTATCGTGTTTGGCAGGAACCCGCCATGACCGCGCCCGCCCCCGAAACCATCCATCCATGCCTCTGGCTCGCATCACAGTTGGCGCGGGCAGCCGGCCGCACCGTACCCACGGGCTACGCCGCGTTGGCCGGCGAGTTGCCGGGCGGGGGCTGGCCGACGGGCACGCTGGTGGAATTGCTGGTGCGCCAGGCGGGCGTGGGTGAGTTGCGCCTGTTGCGCCCAGCGCTGGCCAGCCTGGCTCCGCGCCCGATCGTACTTCTGGACCCGCCCCACGCGCCCCAGGGGCTGGCCCTGGCCAACTGGGGACTGCCGCCGGCTCAGTTGCTGTGGCTGCGCAGCGAGCGCACCGCCGACGCTCTTTGGTCCGCCGAGCAGATTCTGCGCGCCGGCACGTGCGGCGCCCTGCTGTTCTGGTCGCAGCACCTGCGCAACGATGCGCTGCGCCGTCTCAATCTGGCCGCCCAAGCTGGCGATACGCTGTTCTACCTGATGCGGCCGGCCACCTGTGCGCGCGACGCATCGCCCGCGCCGCTACGCATCGGCATAGCGCCGGCTGCCGGAGGCGCCGAGCTGACCTTTTTCAAGCGGCGCGGGCCGCAGCAGGACAAGCCTGTCTTGGTACCGCTGGAACCCTCGCCCATCCTGCTTCGCCGCCATGTATCGCCTTTGGATCTGCCTGCGCCTACCGCGCCTGTGCCTGGAAGTCTTCCGGCCACGCTGGTCCACTGAGCTGGCCGTCGCGGTCCTCGACAAGGACCGGGTCCATCTGGCCTCCGCGCTGGCTGCCGCCGCCGGCGTGCGGGCGCAGATGCGCCGCGGCGGCGTGCAGACCATCGCCCCTCAGACCGTGCTCCTCGAACGGGCACCCACACGCGAGGCGGAAGGCCTTCGCGCCTTCGCGCTCGCCCTGCTCCAGTTCTCGCCATCCGTGGTCGAGGCTGAGGAAGATGCCGTTCTGGTCGACGTGTCGGCCAGCCTGCGGCTGTTCGGCGGTGCGCGCCGGCTGCGCGCGCGCATGCGTGCCACGGCCGAAGCGCTCGGGTACACGGTGGCGGTTGGCTGCGCACCGACGGCGCAAGGCGCTTGGCTGCTCGCGCGCGCCGGCGGCGGCGTCGCGCTCAAGCCGGCCGGTCTCGGCCGCCAGTTGGCAACCCTTCCCGCCGCGGTGCTGCCGGCGGCACGGCCGCACGCCGACTGGCTGGACGGTCTGGGCTGCCGCACGCTGGGCGACCTGCGCCGCCTGCCGCGCGCCGGCCTGCAGCGCCGCTGCGGCGCGGCGATCAATGAGGCTTTGGACCGCGCCCTGGGCGAGGCCGCCGAGGTATTCGACTGGCTGGAGGCCCCGCCAACGTTCGCCGCGCGCGTGGAACTGCCCGACCGCATCGAACACGCCGAGGCTACCCTCGCCTACGCCGGCGGCCTGATCGAGCAGCTGGTGGGATGGCTCACCGCGCGGCACCTGGCCGTGACCCGCTTCGCCGTGTCGCTGCAGCACGAGCGCGGCCGCGAGGCCATCCCGCCGACCGTGGTCGAGGTAGCGCTGGCCGAGCCGAGTTGGCACGCCGCTCACCTGAACCGCCTGCTGCGCGAGCGCCTCGCGCGGCTGGCTGTCGACGCGCCGATGATTGCGGTCCACCTGGCCGCCGTCGACACGCAACCGCTGGCGCCGCCGAGCGAAAGCTTGTTCCCGGAGCCAGGCGGAACGCCCGAGGACCATGCCCGGCTGTTGGAGCTGCTCACCGCGCGGCTGGGCGCCGAGCGCGTGCTGCAGCCCGCCCTGCAGGCAGACTACCGGCCCGAGGTTGCCAACACCTGGGTGCCCGCCGGCACCAAGGTGGCCGCGGGCGGGCCTGCGCCGGCATTGCCCCGCCCGGCTTGGCTGCTCGATAAGCCGATTCCGTTGCTGGAGCGCGACCACCGCCCGTACTACGGCTCGCCGCTGCGCATGGTCTCCCCGCCCGAACGCATCGAGGCCGGCTGGTGGGCCGGCGAGGTGGTGACGCGGGACTACTACGTTGCCGAGGGCCAGGACCACACCTGTTACTGGGTGTTCCAGGAGCGCATGGGCAGCCGCGAGGGCGACGCCGCGCACTGGTACTTGCACGGGCTCTTTGGCTGAGGCGTCGCCATGCTGCCCCAACCTTCCGGCGTCGGCCTACCCGACTACGCCGAGCTGCACTGCCTCTCGAACTTTTCCTTCCTGCACGGCGCCTCGCGGGCGGAAGAGCTGGCGGAGCGCGCCGTGGCGCTGGGCTATCAAGCGCTCGCGATCACCGACGAATGCTCGCTGGCCGGCATCGTGCGCGCCCATACGGTCGCCAAGCAGCACGGCCTGAAGCTGGTGGTCGGCGCCAGCTTCCGTCTCAAGAATGCCGACGGTAGCCCAGCCCTCTCCTTCGTCGCGCTCGCGCGCAACCGCGCCGGCTACGGCAACCTGTGCGAACTCATCACGCTGGCGCGCACCCGGGCCGCCAAGGGCAGCTACCATCTGACCATGCGGGACCTGGCCGCGCCCGAGGCGCCTTACTCCCACTTGCGCGGCCTGCCAGACTGCCTGGTACTGTTCACGCCCGATTACTGCGCGCCGGCCGACCAGTTGGACGCACAGGCCGTCTGGATCTCGGCGACCTTTGCCGGTCGCGCCTGGATGGCGCTCCACCTGCTCTACCGCCCGCTCGACGACATCCACCGCGCCGGCGTCGAGGCGGCTGCGGCCCGCCATCGCCTGCGCCTGGTGGCGGCCGGCAACGTGCTCATGCACGTGCGCTCGCGCAAGCCGCTGCTGGATGTGCTGGGTGCCATCCGCTTAGGGCGGCCGATCGCGCAGTGCGGCTACGACCTGACGCCGAATGCCGAGCAGCACCTGCGCTCGCGGTTGCGCCTCGCCAACCTCTACCCGCATCGGCTGCTGACCGAGTCGGTCCATATCGCCAATCTGTGCAATTTCTCGCTGGACGAGTTGCGCTACGAGTATCCCGAGGAACTGGTACCGGACGGCCGCTCGCCCACCGACTACCTTCGCGACGAGGCCTACGTGGGCGCCCACCGCCGGTTCCCTCAAGGCATCCCTCTGGCCGTCCAGCAGCAACTGGAGCACGAGCTGGCGCTGATCGCGGATCTTCGGTACGAGCCCTACTTTCTCACGGTCTACGATTGCGTCAAGTTCGCGCGCTCACAGGGCATCCTGTGCCAGGGCCGGGGATCGGCCGCCAACTCAGCAGTCTGCTACTGCCTGGGCATCACCGAGGTCGATCCCGCCCGCGGCAACCTACTGTTCGAACGTTTCATCTCAAAGGAACGCGGCGAGCCGCCGGATATCGACGTCGATTTCGAGCACCAGCGGCGCGAGGAGGTGATCCAGTACCTGTATCGCAAATACGGGCGCGATCGCGCAGCACTAACCGCCGCGGTGTCCACCTACCGGCCGCGCGGCGCGCTGCGCGAATCCGGCAAGGCCCTGGGCGTGGACCCAGCGATCGTTGACCTGGTCGCCAAGGCGCAGCACTGGTTCGATGGCAAGGCCGACCTGATGCGGCGCTTCGCCGAGTGCGGGCTCGACACGGAAGCGGAACTCACGCAGCGCTGGGCCAGCATGGCCACGCAGCTGCTCGGTTTTCCTCGCCACCTGTCGCAGCATTCGGGAGGCTTGGTCTTCGCCAAGGACAAGCTGTCGCGCCTGGTACCGATCGAGAATGCCGCGATGGCGGACCGCAGCGTGATTCAGTGGGACAAGGACGACCTCGACGCACTCGGCCTGCTCAAGGTCGACGTGCTGGCCCTGGGCATGCTGTCGGCCATCCACCGGGCGCTCGACCTGGTGGCCGAGCAGCGCGGCGAGGCCTTCGAGCTGCAAGACATCCCGCCCGAAGACCCGGCGACCTACGACATGTTGTGCCGCGCGGACAGCATGGGCGTGTTCCAGGTGGAGTCGCGCGCGCAGATGTCGATGCTACCCCGCCTGCGGCCGCGCACGTTCTACGACCTGGTGATCGAGGTGGCGATCGTGCGGCCAGGCCCGGTACAGGGCGGCATGGTGCACCCCTACCTGCGCCGCCGGCAGGGCTTTGAGCCGGTGTCCTACCCCAGCCCGGACATGGAGAAGGCGCTCTCGCGCACGCTCGGCGTGCCGATCTTCCAGGAACAGGTCATGCAGGTGGCTATGTTGGCGGCCGGCTTCTCCGCCGGCGAGGCCGACCAGCTGCGTCGCGCCATGGCGGCGTGGAAGCGCAAGGGGGGCCTGGGCAAGTATCACGAGCGCATCGTCACCGGCATGCTGGCCCGCGGCTACGATCTCGAGTTCGCCGAAAGTATCTTCCGGCAGATCCAGGGCTTCGGCGAGTACGGCTTCCCGGAGAGCCACGCGGCCAGCTTCGCCCTCCTGGTCTACGCCTCGGCTTGGCTGAAGTGCCATGAGCCGGCTGCTTTCCTGTGCGCGCTGCTCAACAGTCAGCCGATGGGCTTCTACACGCCTTCACAGTTGGTGCAGGACGCCAAGCGGCATGGGGTCACGGTGCTGGCCGCCGACGTGGCCACAAGCGGCTGGGATTCCGCACTCGAGCGGCCAGCCGACGGCGCGGCGCCGGCGGTGCGCCTTGGCCTGTCGCTGTTGCGGGGCATGCGCCGCGAGGCCGCTCAGCGCATCGAGGACGCGCGCGCGATCCGGCCCTTCTCCGGCGCGGCAGACCTGGCCCGGCGTGCTGGCCTCGACCGTCACGACCTGCAGGTACTCGCCGGCGGCAATGCCCTGGCATCGCTCACCGGCGGGCGGCGGCAGGCGCTGTGGCAGGCCGCCGCGGCCGTGCCCGACAAGGATCTGCTGCGCCCGGCCGACGTGAAGGAGGAAGCTGCCGCCCTGGCGCCTCCCACGGAAGGCGAGGAGATCGCGGGGGACTACCGCGCGATGGGGTTGACGCTGCGCCGCCACCCGCTTGCCCTGCTCCGGCCGCTGCTGGCCGCGCGGCGCTTCGTGCCAGCCGACGTTCTGGCTGGCTACCAGTCGCGCCAGACCGCGCGCGCCGCCGGCATTGTGACGGTGCGCCAGCGCCCGGGCACGGCGAACGGGGTCGTCTTCCTGTCCTTAGAGGACGAAGCCGGGGTCGTCAATGTGATCATCTGGCCCGACGTGTTCGAGCGCTTTCGCAAGGAGATCCTGGGCGCCGCCATGCTTGGGGTCTACGGGCAGTGGCAACGCGAGGGCGAGGTGAGGCACCTGATCGCCCAACGCGTCGAGGACCTTTCCCACCTGATGGGTAACCTGGTCACGGTGAGCCGCGACTTCTGTTGAGTGCCAGTCGACTGCCCCCCTCAGACGCTTACAATCAGCGTGGGCCAGCCAAAGGGGCGAGTCCCTCCTTAAAAAATTATACTTGCGTACCCCACTGGAGCAGCCAAAATCGATGTCATGGTGACACCATAATATTGACGACTATCGACGTCCGCGGCAACCCAAGCGAGTAAGGCGCAACCAGTGAGGACACAATGGCATCCCGCAAGACCATACCGCTATCGATCGTTCAGCAGCACTCGGTAATCCGTGCGGTAACGCAGACCGCGAGCAGGACGCGTGCAGCCACCCATCGGCAGACACCGGAACCGCGGTACCGGACGGTACTCGCTCCGAATGCAAACTGGCCGAAATAATGCCTGGACAGAGGACCAGCAAATGGATGATGCAATTTCGACGGACCGCACTCTGATGCGAAAGGCCGCAATCGCGGTCGGGTACGAGGTAGTGCGGCTTGCCGACGACAAGCGTGCGCTGCTTCTTTTCGGTGTCCAGAAGCCATGGAACCCGCTCGACAGCGACGCGGAAGTGTTTCGTCTAGCCATCATCGTCCCTGGCATCGATGTCACGAAGATCCTCGCCGAGGCCTTCGTGCTTCACCCTAACGACGAAGGGAAGCGCGCAGGGCACGTGAGGCGCGCGATTACCGAGGCTGTTGCAGCAAAAGCCGACGAGGGCTCGCCTACTGCGGCCGCGTGGCCAGCCCTACCGCGCATGGGCAACTGAAGAATTATTCGGCAACGCCGCCCAGGAGAAGGCACCATGTCTACCAACCTCACCGACAAGCAGGAGGCCGTACTTGTGTTCGCAGCTCTTCATGGCAAGATCGATTTCTATGAGGCGACCATGATGGGTGCGACAGGGTCCACCTTGGCCAGCATGACAAAGAAGGGCTGGCTGGACAAGCAGGAGAGCGAGGCTGGCAACGACTGGACCGTAACCGAGGCTGGCAAAGCATTGGTCCCCCCCTCAGTTCAAGTGACCACGGATAGCCGCGATGACCACTTCTGACGATGGGAATGATGCCGACAGCGTCTTTGGACTGTGGTGTGCGAAGCGTGACCAGATCAATGCCATTGACTATGGCCGCCGGACGGAAGCCTACGACGGTCAGCGCGACGATCTGCGTCGCGACGCAGACGACCTCGCGACGCGCTATCGCGGGCTGACGGGCCGCGCACCAACATAACGAATAGGACATCGATGACATCCTGCAGCATGAGCCAGCTGGCGAGACCCTGTGGTTCCTGCCCTTGGCGGTGTGACTCCATGGCCGGCGATATTCCCAACTTCGACATCGGCCTTGCGGAGAGCCTGGCAGCTACCTGCCCCGACGACCGAGGCATGGGGCCGGATTTCGGAGCGAGCATCTTCGCATGTCATCAGTCGAAGTTGGGGGCGGAGTTCGCGTGCGCTGGCTGGCTCGCCAGGGTCGGACATCGCCACCCAAGCGTACGGTTGGCAGTTGCAACTGGCCGGCTGCATCCAGCCGCCCTCACGCCTCAAGACGATTGGCCTCCGCTGCACGATGCCTATGAGCAGGTTCTCGAGAAACTCCGCGCATCGTGCGCGGCAGGCGAAAGTAATCAAAAGGAGTAACCCTCCGATGGGAATCCGTCGAGTCTTTGACCAGGTCATGAGCGTTTTCGAACGGACCGTTTCCTTGTGCTTTGGAGCACATATCCACCTCCTCGTCCATGAACTGGGACATTTGGTTGCCGGCCTCGTTTTCGGACAACGGGCGACCGCTTTGAGAATTGGGACTGGGCCATCAGTGCATTTTTTTCGCCGAAGCCGCTTTCCGATACAAATCGGACTCTACGCAACCTCTGCGCATATCGAGGTACTCCCGCCAAGCAAGCCGTGGCAAGCTGTAATCGCGTACGCGGCAGGGCCAGCTGCCAGTATCATCGTCGCGGTAGTGTTCTTTGATTTTCATCCTCATGGATGGCTGTCGTGGGGGCTAGATATTTGGCTCTTCGTACTCTGGGCAGTGCCGGGAGTCCAAAACCTGCTCCCTCACTATCCCGACGGCAAGGCGATTTTTGGAATTGTCCGAGATCATTTTTCCCAAGGATGATCCGGGGGAACCCGTTGAGAAGCGACAAGAAAAGGCGTTACGGACGCGATTCCAGGGTGAGCTGCAGCGGCTACGCCAGGGTGCAGGCGATGCGCGAGCGGGCATCCCCTCCCGAATATGTTCTGAATGACGAGGAGAAGCATGGCAGACTTGGTGAGCCGAGTGGAGCTGTTGCGCAGCGCCATATATTGCGGCGGTGTCTATGCCCTGTGGCGAGTGGTTTTGTCAGTGTTGTTCCCGTTCCTCAGCGGGTCGCTCTGGCAAAGTGTGATCGGGCCCATCTTGGTGCAACGGTGGCCGGCATTGGGGCAAAGTGAAAACCAATCTCGTCCCTCATACCTTCCGACCTCGCCAGGCCAACCGTCCGTTGCCTCGTTCGGTCTGTTCCCGCCACCAGTGGATGATCTGACGGACGGAATTCGAGATGGCCTCGTGTTAGGGGTTTTGTACGCACTGCTTCCCGAAGTAGTCCAGCCAGGCTTTCTGACCTTTCTGTTGGCCTTTGTCGTTGGAAAGGTCGTTTGGCGTATTGTCAGCACAAAGGGTGCCGAGGCCACCGACCGTACAATATTGGCAATTCGAGAAGTCCTGATGTACCTCGGAGCAATCGGCGCACTCCGGGCGTCCGAACTGCTCCAATAGGCAACGGATCATCCTTGCACCAATCGGAGAATCACCACGATGGCTACCAAGCCCCTGCACCGGGTACAGCCCGAAACCGAGCGGATTCTGACCGGAGGCCAAGGTTGGCCATCCTTCACAGCCGGCCATGAGCGGGCGATTCGGCGTGCTTCTGCACACAATTGGTTCGTTCAGCCGGAGACCCCCATCGGAGTCATTGTGGACATCGAGGAGTGCCGTGACGATGTGAACAGGCTAAATGCAGTGATGACCGAAGCGACCCGGGAGTTGCTTGCGGAAATCAGTGATCGCATGGCTCAGGATTATTCAGACCGTAGTCATATCCTTCAGGAAGTATTTGCACTTCATAGAGAGGGGCGCTATCTCGCTTCCATCCCACTATCGCTAGCGACAGCCGAAGGAATCGGATTGGGCGAGACAAGAAAGTCGATATTCAACGTTCGTGGACCTCGTCCTGAGATTGCTCCTTGGATTGACAATGCCGGCGTGCAACGGCATGAATTGGCGTTCCTCTCGGCGTTGCTTGAAAACCATCCGATGGCCAAGCCGAAGGCGGGCTATCTGAGCAGGCATGGCGTTCTTCATGGGAGGCAACTGGACTATGGAAGTGAAATATTCTCCCTGCAGGCGATATCGCTCCTGGGATTCGTCGGTTGGGTTTTCTCCGATGATGGCCTGACGTAAGTTGACGTCTGCACTTAACGAAAACGTTAGGGAAGGCAAAATGCAGTTGAATGATTCCGATCGACGTAGCGCCATGTTCACTAAGAAGAGTGTCCCGCCAGCGCCGCCTGTTCTCGCTAATGACGACAACGCTGGGAGTCCCTTCGCGGCGCACCTACAGAACGTGGTACGGCGCTTTCCGCCCCACGTGGTACCTGTCACGCAGGATCCGAGGATGTTGGACGCTCTCTGTTCGGCTGGCACGCCGAGAGGCGGGACTGCGCGCACTGGAAATGAGTACTTGTTCACACCAGGAGGCGACGTTAGGTACCAGCCGAACTTGGCCGATGCTGGAACATTCGAAACAGAGGCGGATGCTGCCGAAGCGCGCCGCGAGCATAGCGATCCGGGCTTCTTGGTGACCCGCGCTTCAAGAATGGGTAAGCTCGTCCAATGAAACACACGAACTACCTTCTTGGCGATGCAAGCGACCCAGCGAACTGGGGGGACTCCGCATTCACTAGAGGCGGTGTCTGGGCGCCACTCGAGTTAGTCGTAGCACCCGTTTTCCGTGCAAACTTCATGTTCATGGAGATCGTTCCCGCACTTGTTGGTGCCGAACGGATCGAAGTGTACCTGTACAAGCATGACCTCACACGCGAGTACGTGAACGTCGATCAGTACGGCCGGCTCTATGTGTGGGACGGAGACGAACGCTATCTCGAGATACCGCTTGAGCAGGCCCGCCACCGTCTCGTCGGTGGTCTAGTGTCGGCCCTTGAGAGTGGCGTCAACATCAGCCAAGACATGCGAGCCGCGTACGAAAGACTTGCTCGAGTAACCGGCCTTGTGACTCGCAAGAGGACGGACTAGGACAAACTCGTGCCTCGCCCATGGTAACGACAGTGGCCCACCCGATAGTCGCCTCAAATGAGCACATACCCAAATGGGCCGGGTCATTGCGGCCCATAATTACCGCAATGCATCAACTCGTGACCGAGGTGTATCCGAGCCAAATCACGATGTCTCATGATTGTTAGGACACCCATGGAAAACAAACTCGATTTGCAATCGCTCCTTGAGGAAGCTGACAGGTTGATTCTGGTCGCCGGCCTGCAAGCACTACTTCGCGAACGCATCGCGGCATACAACACGGCCATTTCCGTCGCGATCGGTCGCGGCGCGCCCCAGCCTGCCCGTTCGATGTTCGGCCTGGACGAAGCACATGCGATGCTGCGCCGCGTCGGTGCCGCGCCTTCGGCATTCTGATTCTCCGCGTGAGCGCCCCATACCGGGCTGTTACCGGACGGGCAAACCTCCCGGAAGAGACAACGGAAATCGACGTGCGAAAAAGTAGAGGCAAACATGGGACAGTTGTATCGTGGTGTCTGCGACGCGCTCGATCGAGCCAATGAGGGACGGTTGCAGCCAAAGGGCAGGCTTAGTGCGGTTAGCATGACTCGCGGTGATTCGAAGTTGTTAATCACGCAAGGGGGAAATGGAATTCCCCGCGATGGTTCCATAACGCGCTACCCCTCCGACGAAAACGCAGTAAGATCTCAACACATCCAATCTGGACTGAACGATAACTGTTTTCTCTCGTTCACCCGATCTCGGGAGAAGGCACTCTGGTACGCGACAAGGACGATTGATGGCGAGCGAACAAATGGCTTCATCTATGTTGTAGATGAGACTCTCCTTGCAGTCCACGGTGTCACTCAAAGAGAAGTCAATAACGCCTACTTCCCAGACGAAATGGAGGTAAGCCTGAGAGCCACGGATTGCGGAGATCTTCCGCCAGGGATTGTCGTCAAGAAAATACCTTGCACGCCGGAGGATTGACCAGAAGCACGGCGAGCCAAGAGCCACGCCCATCCAGTATGAGATATTTCTGCCCTTTGATCACGGAATACTCTCAAAAACACTTGATCAAGTGCATCGGAAGAACTTAGATGGACACGCTTCAATGGCCTGAGCGCCTTCACTACAGAGACCGTCTTCGGACAGCGAGGTACGCAGCATTGGCAGACGCCGAGGCGTTTGGCGAGATTTGTTTCACGGTAGAAGCAATCGGACTTCGCCTCTCCCGAAAAGAAGGCACGCTGGGTTCATATTTCGACCCTGTCAAGGTACTTGCCGAACAGTCTGTGGTCTTGAGTGAAATGCCAGGTATATTTCCTCAGCTATTCTCTCGGTTTGGTGCACTATATAGGACCGCGCAGGCCGCTCGCAACGATGCAATGCACTCGGGTGTATACGCCCGTCACGCAACGACAGCAGCGATTGAGTTATGCATAGGATTGGAGGAGGCCCTGATGGTAGAGCAGCAACATCCGCGGACGAAGGTCGAAGATTATATGGTCCGCTCTCCGATTATCGTTCAACCATGGCAACCTGTCGCGTACGCTAGGCAGCTCATGCTCATGCATTCGTTCTCGTTCCTCCCTGTCAATCTTGATGGGTGGAAGCTGGTTCCCGAAGCATCAATGGCAAAATTCCTTCATCGAAACGGTGAGAGAAAAGCCGTGCTCGCTAGGTCGATCCAAGAGGCAGCTAGACTTGACGAACGTCCGCTCGAACTGGTGAACGCACAGGTCGTTACCCCTCACGATAACGTCGAAGTATTGCTCAATGCGGCCGACGTAGGTAAGCCTACGTTGTGGCTCGTTGACGACGGCCACGGCGGCCTCGCTGGCGTGCTTTCGCCGTTTGAGCTCATGTAGCCAAGCGTACTTGGTGACTTGAAACCGGGAAACACATGCCCCTAATGGCGACAGCGGATGCGTTGCGCCTCGCAATCAACCTACTTCGAGTCGCGGCCGAGTCTCGGCGGCTACCGTCCGGTATCGAGTTGGACGACCCAACTGCAGGGTTGCATGCTGATGCCGCCGATACGTTGGCCACATCGCTGGCCGACTTGGAGGACCACGAATGAAGTGCAGCGAGACGGAAGATGGAAATGCGCCGAGAGTATGACCTTCAAACTGACGTGCTTGCGACAGTCGTCGCGACGACGCCGGTGACGCTGAAGCACGTTGCGCTGCTAACCGCCTTTGCCACGCGCACAGATTTTCGCGACGCGCGTTACGTCACCACACGCGATACTTGGTCCGCACGGCCGGCGCGCCTGGTAACAGCGGACGGCATTGAGATCGCTTCCGACTACCGTGCTTGGGTTGAGCAGCAACTCGCCGAGCACGGCGGCAACGCTGAGGCTGTCTGTACGGCCAATCGGACCAAGGGGTATCTGCTGACTGAAGTGCAGCCCGTGCTGCATTACTTTTCCCATGACCGCGGCGGCGACCAGGACAATTTCGTACAACTCGAAGTCTGGGAAGAACAGGAGTTTATCGCTCGCGAGCTGTTTGCCCGACAAGCAACAGACTGGGGGCGCCCGACCATTGACGACCTACGCAATGGCCACCCCGACTCAGGCTTTGAGGAGCGCCTTGAGCGGCGGGATCTCGGTACTCCTCGCTATCGGCTTGGACGCGCGATCGACATGCGGGTCTTCACCGCACTCGTTGAGTCGCTGTTTTCCGATCGCCATCGCCGCGACGGCGACCGTCTCCTACGGGTCACGGACACCTCTACAGGTTCGGAGTCGGTGCGATCGGTACGCGAGTTCACGCCCGGCTACGATCAACATATCTCGCGCGAACGGCGCTTCTTTGACGACTGGACAGAATCCAGTGCTGGGCAGTCCGGCGAACGTATCTGCACGCGCTGGATTTTCCAAACTTCAGACTGGACAGATCCGAAAGCAGTCCGTTGGATTTCCTTCGTGCCGGGGTGGGGTCACAACCAGAAGGTCGCCGCGGTGAAGGACACCCATCGGCTCGATGCCTATGGGCTGTTTGGTCGATTGAATCAGTTTGATCGTCGCATCGGAATGCCGTTTGCCTGGTACTTTTACGGGCTTCATGGCAACCTGGTCAAGGATGGACACCTCGAACGAATCCTCGAAGCCGCAGAGCAAGGCTTGATCGTACTGCCAGAGAACAACTATCGGGTGCTGCGGCGCTGGCGCGATCTGCCCTACGGTTTCTGAGAAGCACCGCGAGTTGCGGAACGGCGGATATCGTAGCCTCTCGGCGGCAATGGCGAGCTGCCATGTTGAACATTCGAGGTATCGAGATGAGCGAAATTTCTGATGAAGCCCTACCTCATTGAAGTGTCCTCACTGCGAGACACGGTCTGGGTCACGGCAAACGATGGCTCGTGCATCGGGAGGTTCAGCAAGCGATTCGGGATTGACGTTCACCGCACCGTCGATGACCAACGGGCTGGCGCCGGCCAGTGCCTTTTCTGCACACACCGACCAGCGGGTGAAGCTGAATGGCACACGTTCCGTGCAAGGATTCGCGATCACTACGGCATCGATATCCCGGCAGACACGATCATCTTCTGAAGACAAGAACTGGTGTCAGCATTGGCACCTTGCGACGAGAGACTAACCATGATCGCGATCCTTTCCGACGTCGAGCGGACAGCTATTCGAAACTTGGCTGCCGGTGACAGATCGCAATTGCCGCTGGCGACGGCCGCTTTCGAGCGGGCCGCACGAGAATTCGGTGTGGACGCCTGCGTGGAGCTTCAGTTCATGTCGGAGGTTCTAGCGCCAACTCCGGATCTCTTGCTTCGCGCACGGTATCCCGCGGCAGTCCTAAAGTGCCCTCTTTGACAGGGAATCAAATGGAAGCACTGACATCGGAGCAAGCTGCGCACGTCGCGAAGGTCTACCCGGAGATTCGAGCCCGAAAACTGCCGTCGCGGAGCGAAATGCACGAGATTATTGCCGTCGACTGGGGCACGACCATTGTGGGGGTCATGAACGTGCTCACCGGCTCGTACATCGCCTACCGTGACGGCGATCAGGCTGCCGGAGCAAGACGTGTTCTCGATGCAACTGGGACCATTGTCAGTTTCAACGGGACAGACTGCGATCTCCCAAGACTTTATGAGTTGCTCGGTCTCGACCAGGACAGTCACGTCCTCAAAGCAACGCACGATGACATGCGACTTATCACCTCCAGCATTCGCTGGCCATGTGACCCCGGCACGATTCCGATCTACGGCCACAACCTACGGGCAACATACGAGCACTTCTGCGGACCGCTTCCCCCCTCCCCTCCCGAGCCAATTCCGGACAAGTACGAACTGGACAACTGGAATGACTGCTACAGGACTGCCGAGCTGTGGAAGAGATGGAAGCAAGGCACCCTAGTTAAGAGAACTTGAGCAACCTGATCAAGCGTGCGAAGTTGGGCCGCCACCTGCTTGAGGCGTGGGTGCGTGCCGTCGAGAAGGACTACTGCAGCGGGCATATCAACTCCGAGCGTAGCCTCCAGGCTTTGCTCGTTGCGAATCTGCATGAGGTGTTCAGAGAAGCGCGAGTCAAACGACGCATCTTCGTCGAGCCAACGATTCTGTTGAGGGATCGGAAGTTGATTCGCCCGAACATCGTCATCTGCAACACACGGGAGGCCAGTGGCTTCCTTGAGCTCAAGTACACGCCGCGTGGAAAAGCCTCGACAGCAAAGGATATGCAGAGCATTTCCTCAATCGCACGCGACGAGCAGGTTTCCATCGACCTGCAACGCTACCAGGGTCCTGAGCTGCCTCCAATGACCCTTCGGATGTCCAAGATGACACTATTCGGTGGGCTGGTATTTACGCTGACGCTGCCGCGTCCTCTCTGGACTGGGAGACCGCCGACACGTTTGCGACTCACTGCATTCTCGAACTGCACGCAAGGACGATTGCCGGCTGCGTACCCGAGGTGCACTACCATACCAACGCGTTCTGATTCTCTGGAGGATTCGGCGATGGAAGTCAAAACCGACCCGGGGGACTGGAAGGAAGAGAGTACGTACGGATGATCGCATACTTCTGGGCTGAGGATCGGCAGGTATGTCCTCAAAGGTGTGTCGAAATTCCTCCTATGGCGCGGCGAGACAATCCTCGGCAAATTCGATACCCTCGAACAGGCCAAACGAGGTGCAACCGCGGGAGCAAAGCGCCCGTGAGTACGCCGTGGAAGTCTGTACTCTGACCTCCTCCCACACCGCAGCTTGCTCTCGGCCGGCGGGAGTCTATGAAGGAAATCATGTCCATCGGCACTCAAACACAAGCAATGGTCCATCCCGTCGGTGGCCAAGTCTTCCCCCTCACCGCACGAGCGCTAGCGGACTCAAACATGGTCGAGGCGCGACGGCAGCTGCTGCATGCTCACCACATCGCTCCGCTCACCGCGTATGTCGCCGAGCTACGGGCGCGGCACCCCGACTGGGAGTTCCCAGACTTCGACCCGCTCGACGGAGGAATCGAAGCAGATCTGCTCTTTCTTCTCGAGAAGCCAGGCCCCAAGACTTCCCCCGAGAACAAAGGTTCCGGCTTCATCTCGCGCGACAACAATGATCCCACTGCTCACGCGATCTTCGAGCATATGGGAAAAGCCAATATTGACCGCCGGCGCACCGTTCTCTGGAACACAGTGCCAGGCTGGAACCGCACGCGCGCCATCGCCGCCGGCGAAGTGAAGGCGGGCCTTCAAGAGTTGCACCGGCTTCTCGAACTCCTGCCTGCACTCAGAACGGTTGTCCTCGTTGGGAGGAAGGCGCAGCGCGCAGAAGCGATCCTGACGACGAAGCCTCTGCGGCTTTTCCATTCGGCGCACCCAAGCCCGCTGGTTAGGGGCCCGAACCCCGCGATGTGGAATCAGATCCACCATCAATGGGCCGAAGCAGCCGCGCCCTACTGAATGCCTTTTCAACGCCAGGACCACTACCGGCCGCGGACGTCGCCTGGCAACTCGCGGTAACGTGGCATCGACACGGGCCCATCGTCAAGGCCTGTAGCCGTGTCTCTTTAGAGAGACATATCCTGGTCTCTCGGCTACTCTTGCTGAAGGACCGCTCAACGAATAGCTCTGCGCCGAAGTGCCACCCACGGGAGATCCAGAATGGCCTTTCATCGGTTCAACATTGGCAACGTCCCGGAACACCGGAATGAGTGGTGGCGTGAGAATATCCGGCGCGGTGTCGTCACGGCCGGGTTCGAGGGAGTCCGCGGCGACAAAGGAGATCGCGCTCTTCATGCCGTGAAAGCAGGCGACTGGCTTTTCGCATACGTCAGCGGGAAAGGCTACGTCGGTGCCGGTGAGGTGCTTGCCGAATCTACCTACGTATTGCACCCCCATTTTCTCGACGGCTCGTTCTCAGTTCACCGCCACGAGCGCGGAGTCGCATGGCGGTATGTTATTCGCGACGTCGACCTGGCCATCGAGTTGCACGAAGCGCAGCTGGGGCATCCTCTAAGCACTCGCTCGCGTGTCAAAGACACTCAAGCGGCGGAACACCTTCTTCAGCTGCTGCGCGAGCGTGGAGAGCATCTCCACGCAGGCGACAGCTATGGCCAACTTGACCACGATCTGCAGGAGCTCGCAGAACGCGCCTCGATTCCCGAGACACAGCGGGAGGCCCTCGTCGACGCCAGATTGGGACAAGGGGCATTCCGATGCCGGATGCTGGCGCGGTGGCAAGGCCGTTGCGCCGTCACGGGAGTTGGCATCGACGCTGTGCTCATCGCCAGCCACGCCAAGCCGTGGCGCACGAGCACCGACGAGGAGCGGCTCGATCCGTGCAATGGGCTCCCGCTGGTGGCCACACTCGATCGGCTGTTTGATCAAGGTCTCGTCGCATTTCATCCGGAGACAGGTGAGATGAAAGTCTCGCCCAGGCTAGCGGGGGACGATCAGTCGGCGCTCGGGCTACCAGCAGCCCTACGCCGCCAGCCAAGCGCCCAGGAAGCCGCGTACCTTGAGTATCATCTCAAGCACGTCTTTCATTCTGGATTCTGATCGAATGCACTCCTACATCAAGCATGCTTCTTCGCTGTTTGGCATTGCCACGCTTTGCAGCGGTTGCGCGTCGGCCCCGCCTACCCATCTCACGCTCAGCGATCCTATGCACCGCGTGATCGAGCTCGATGCAGCCTTCACGGAATCAGGTACCGCTCGCCGGTGCGCCGAGAACATGCTGAAGCACTCGCCGGTCACTGAGGCGACCGACATCACGACCCGCGTCAACACATCGGGAAATGACATGATCGTCGATGTAACGGCCAATCTGGTGTTGCAGCCGGGCATGATTGGCGGGCCCCTGCCGGTCGCGTTCCGTTGCACATACCGCGACGGAAAGATGGTGAAGGCCACCTGGACCGGCGGCCTGAAGGGCAGCTGACACTTCCCCCTGGAGTTCAGCAGGCGCTACGCAATGCTACTGGCCATTGGCCGCATCCCGTCATTGCATCACGCGCCCATTTAGGGGGAAAACAGGCCACTCGCCGACGCGCGTCGGGAGTCTATTGGTTCGACGATCTGGTGGTCCTCAAGACTGCCACCCAACCGGCGGTCCTGGTAGAAGCCGCCGTCATCGTCAATCCTGACGAGGATAGCTTGGTCTCCGACGGCCAGAATCGGACTGTGATCGCCCGGGCCATCGCAGCAGGCATCGGTACCTGCCTTCGCGATCGGCGTCTGCAGTCGAGGTAGCACTTTGCCGCGGGCCGCCACGCCGCGCTCACAAGCCCGATTGCCTCTGCGCGACGAGAACGGGCCTTCCCGTGAATTTATACGCTGCCATTTGACTACAGTATCGAGCAACGCCTCGCGGGAGGATTGGGGTCTTCTTTGAAGGGCCCCTACGCGAAGCACCCTCCTCTCGGCCCTGTGAGTTTCCATGAGTCCAGATCTGTACCAGACCTTGCGAGCAGACGTGATTGCGCGCGGCTTTCAATGCGATATTGACTGGTCGGAGTCATTGCACCCAGTGACGGATGCTGACGTCTTCGGGCGGGAGTATGTCTTCGTGATCTGCAACTCTGGAATGAAAGCGCAGATCGCCCGCGCCATCTACAGCCGCGTCATGGAGGCCCTGGTCGTCGGAGCGTCCGCGAAAAGTGTCTTTGGGCACCCCGGCAAGGCCGGTGCGATCGACCGGGGTTGGCGTGGACGCAAAGCATGGCTCGATGCCTATCTTGCGGCAGAGGACAAACTCACCTTCCTCGGCGCCCTCCCCTGGATCGGCGAGATCACCAAGTTTCACCTTGCCAAGAATCTCGGGGTAGACGTAGCGAAGCCAGACCGGCACTTGCAGAGAGTGGCTGACGTCTATGGTCTCTCTGTCGACCAGCTCTGCGCGGAATTGTCGCGTTCGAGCGGTGACCGCGTTGCGACCGTCGACTACGTAATCTGGCGCGCCTGCAACCTTGGCATTTTGCTCTCGCAGGAAGCGAATCGGTACCGGAAATCTACATGAAAGCTCATATGAATCGGTGGGGATTGAAGCTGTTCTGTTGGCTCGCCGTAGCCGTATCGGCCTACGCATATCACACGGGACGGCTCGCGATCGCAATTGCCTGCGGTGCGTTGGCATTGCTCGCACTACTGATCGAACTGCGTCGGGCGAACCGACAATCGTCGCTCGAGCACGCTGTCACCATGACGCGCGAGGAGCGCCTCCTGAGCGTCGCGCTGATGCTACTGCTGATAGCGGCAATCCGGTTCGTCCAAGTCTTGAGGCATTAGGGAGAGTTGCGCCTGCACGCAGTATTGGCAACTTGGCATACTAATGCCACCCGCTAAACTCATGGTTGCACAGGTTGAAGCACACGGCGGGACGGTCTTCGTCTTCGATCGCTCCCCCTCGACGGTCCGCTGCGGCAGGCGGCCCGCCGCCCGCGCCGGCATCGCTCGCACTAGGTGAAGGTGGACGTGCGGCGTGCCACGCGCTGCTACGGCGCCTCCCCCAAGCCGGAGAGCTTTGCCGCCGTGCTCGCCGCCATGCCCAAGGGCCACGCGCGGCCTTGAGTCTTGGTACGGCGCCCACAGACAACTCGGCGCACCCTGCGCCCCGCACCGGCCGGCAGCCGAAGGAGAATAGATTTCCCATGACCCATCACACCCTACTCGGTCGCGAGCCCAAAGTTGACCGCCCCGGCTTCTCGATTCCCTGGTTCGCCACCGTCGACGTGGCCATGAACGGATCAACCTGGCAATGGTGCTTGGTCGACCAGGGCAAGCCTGTGGGCGCGGTGAATCCGGGCTTTGCGACCGAAGACGCGGCCAAGGCCGATGCCCTCGAGACGCTAGACGGCGACGAGTGGGAAAGCTGACCCCCTGCTCGGCCCAAGCCGCCTGCGGGCGGCTTTTGGTCGGCCGCGTCCTTGCCGATAACTGGCTTTGCCAGAAAACGCCTCTTGAAACTCAGCGAGGCGGCCGCCATCTATGTCTCCGGCCAATGTTGGCCATCACCCAGGAGATTTGAGCGCATGACGGCCGTGGACCTGACGAAAGCGAAAGAAGTAATTGACCGCCCGAACGCCAATGAGGCGAACCGGTTTCTCAAGCTGGGCTGGACGCTGATTAACACGGCGTCGGGGAAGGATGAGCAGGGCTATCCGATCACTACCTATTCGCTCGCATGGTGCGGCGAGGGTGAGCCGAAGAATCCCTCGTACTAAACTGAGCGTACCGGGCTAGTGCGCTGCTCAACGCCGCCCACGGGCGGCGTTTTCGTCGGCCGCCGCCTTAGCGAGGACAGTCTCACTAGACAACGCCCCTCAACGGGCACCAGGCGCCCCGCGCGCCCCACACCGGCCGGCCGCCGTGACTAGAGACTGGACCGATGGACGACAGCAGCTGGGATAAGGCGGATTGGAAGGCGCGGGCCGAGACGCTGGCAACTTTGCTCGACAGCTTTCGCGAGGATGCTCGGCGCTACCGACACCTGATGTCGCTGGCCCAACCCGAGGCGGATGGCTGGCACATCCACGTGCCGGGGGATCTGGAGATGCCCTTTGCCCAAGCCATTGACACGCACGCCAGTGCCACGCAGGCCATTTCGGCCTTGAATCGTCGGCGCTAATCGGTAACGGGCCGCCGGCGAGGCGCCTTTTTTTGATACCGTGGTCCTTGCCGATAACTGTTATTATCGGCAAGGCCAGTGTCCACCGGCAGACTTAGCACTATCCAAGCAATCGTTGCGGATGGGCCGATGATTGGGATATGGAGGGGATGACGCCCCATTTCGCTGCGCTGGAGGAGGCGTGATGACCACAGCATTGCGCTTTGCCGCCGAGGAATTGAAACTGGGTTCCCGGGATGTGTCGATGTTGGAGCATTTGTTGGCCAGCAATCCGGTGGCACAGGAAGGTCACGAGGCGCTCATCACCAAAAGAGACTTCCTTTCATCACTGTCTCCCACAGCGATCGCTTCGTCCACGAGGGAGCATCTTCGGCAACAGCATGCGATCAAAGGGGCGGTCAGTCAGCTCGCGACGCTCCGCGGAACGCTTCGTCCACCGGGCGACGATACGATCGAGATCCAGGTGGTGCCCCTGGAGTCCATAACCTTCGTCACTGATTCCAAGTTCATCCGGTATCGCTTCAACACTAGCTTCCTTGAACTCTTGCGCCTCATCGCGCAGCGTCACCACCTGAAGGCCCTCTTCTGAGTCGTCAGCTCACGGCGCACAGGTTCTTATGCGGCGAGGCGGTGCCCAAAGTACATGGGAGCGCGATCGTCCAAGATCGCACCAATCGCATTGAAATCAGTCGGATCGGGGCGCAACCAGGCGTCGAGGTGTTCCCGTTTGATCGGCACGATGCAGCGATCGTGACCCGCGGCCGATACCTCCGGAGGAGGCTCATCGGTAATCGCGGCAAACGAGAAGAATCCCCCCTCCCCTTCTTCGTCCTTCGTGTACGACCATAGGCACGCAACCAGCATGTCCTGCTCGGGCTCTGGCTTGAACTCCAAGACGACATTGCCCTCCGGCTCGCCGGGGGCCAGTTCGCGGTGTTCGGCCCTGTGCCGCGCCACGTTCTCGTAGAAGCCAGTCGCCACCATCACCCCGTGCTGATACCCATAGAGGTTGCGCCAGGCGTTGCGAAGGTTGTCACGGCGGGCATTGTACGTTCCGGGCCTCTTCCTTTCGTCCGCCCCGGTCCAGCCAGGGAGGCGACACTGATAGCGCATCGGGACAAGGTGTCGCTGGCCATCCCGTTCGATGATCACCGGTGCGAAGTGGCCAGGGAATATCCGAGCGTCCCTGGGCAGTAGTTCGGTACGCTGCAGGTCGGTGAGATTGCGTTGCGCCCTGGCGATCTTGTCCGTTGAGATCCGACGATCGCTCTCCGCCTTCTTTGTCGGTTTCTCCGCCAATGCACGTTCGGCAGTGGTCAAGCGGGTCTTCTGTTGGAACAGTTCAGCCTCAAAGATACGAGCCTGGTCGGCATTGGCCTTGACGATCAACTGAGCGATCAACTGCTCCTCCTCTGACGCCGGTGAAGCGAACTCCTCCCGCATTGCTTTCGGAATGCGCAGCCAGTTGGAGTGTTCTGCTGCCCGCCAGAACATCTCATAGTACTGGCGCAGGCTCACCTGGACGCCGAATTCTCTCTCGAACTTCCGGTGCTCGGTTCGCACCAATGCGGAATAGCACATGGCGTGTCGCTCACTGATCTTTGGTGTGCAGAGAAACAGGAAAGGTCTGAAGCGCTGCGTATCCGCGCCACGCCGGCGAGCTAGAACGTGCGGGGCGAGAGGGGATCTGCAGCCGTCAGACCAGGATTAGGGTAGCGGAAGCTCAGTGGCCTCGTCCGACATGCGCTACTTTATCGCCTCAGGCTTGAAACTGCGGAAGTCCGCACCGCGCTGCAGGCCGAACGCGACGTTTCGGCAAGGCGCAGGCCTGTTTCCAGGCGCCGGCCTCCTTGGGCGTTCGCGAGCTGCGGAGTAAATCTCTAGCAAGCTGCTGCAGGTGGACCAGGTTCCTGCCGGCCCCCGACGGAAGGTGGAGATCGGCGAGAAGCGGCTCTTAATGTCGTTGCCTGAATCCGTCACGCGCGCTGGCCGCTAGCGTCAAGCACTCGGGTGGAGACGTAGGTACGGGCCCCGTCTTGCCATTCCACGCGCACCTCGGTCGGGCTCACGACATGGGTAACGGTCAGGCGCTTGCCGCGAAATACCCAACTGGTGCCGGGCTTGTACAGGCTCGCCCGGCAGGCCGAGCGGCGTTGTCTGCTGTTCATGGTTGGTGGTCCGGATTCCGGCGGGTTGTGGCTTTCGTCAGGTGGGTAACGCGTCGGTCGCGCACTCGACTCAGGGCGGAACCGTCACGCAAGCCAGAGCTTACACGACCCCGCCCCAGGTGCCGACCAGTGGCGGAGTCCGGCCATCATGACTCATCCGCCGGAAGCGCCGGCCGGACATTCAAACGGCTAAAGCAGTCCGAAAGCGGGTATCGCCGCACGCGTCAGCCTGCAAAATTCGCGCGCCCGCTGCCCAGCGCAGGGTATAGACAGCTCGCAAGTATCGCACCCAGGCGCGATACTATGGAGGCAATCGGCGCAGAACGGGGCTGTCGATGCCGCATATAAGGGAAATCAACATGGCAGAGAAATTGCAAGAATGTCTTGTGGAGTCTGACGGCGCGCATTTTTACCGGGGCGACCTCCATATCCATTCCTATCCAACGTCCCACGATGTCACTGACAAGGCCATGACGCCTCAGGCCATCGTTGATACGGCGGTGCAGGAGAACCTGCGAATCATCGCGATTGCCGACCACAACGAGATCGGGAATGTCCAGGCAGCGGTGACGGCAGGGAACGCCGTTGGCGTTCTCGTTATTCCTGCCGTCGAGCTATCCACACCCGAAGGACATTTGCTCTGTTATTTCCCTTCAGTGGCAGCGCTAACCCAGTTTCACGGCCGCCTTGATCTCGCCGATCGCGGACTTCCCAACAGTCGTTGCCGTAATTCGATGCACGCATGTCTTGATATAGCGCGGGGCTTGGGCGGCTTTTGTGTTCTCGCTCACGTTGACGGCGGTAACGGGTTGGAAACTAACTATCCTGGTGGCTCACCCCACAAGACGGACATCATCTGTCACGACGCCTTGCTCGGGATCGAACTCAGCAGTTCGGCGTCTCCGGTGCGATATGCGCCGGATGACCCTGATCAGGTGCGTGCGAATATTGGTAGGCAGCGTATTGAACGGTTGGGTCTGGGCGAGCGCCAGTATCTGGCGCGCATCCTTAGTTCCGACTCTCACACGGTGAATGCTCTTGGCCGCAACGCCAGTCAGGATCGCAAACTCACCCGCTACAAGATGGCGACCCCTTCGTTTGATGGTTTGCGCCATGCACTGGAAGAGGGGGACTCCCGGATACGCCTGGAAGATGAGGTACCGGCCGCGACGCCGTTCATTCTGGGGATGAAGATCGGCGGCGGCTTTCTGACAGGGCAGACCATTCATTTCAGCCGCAACCTGAACTGCATTATTGGCGGTCGTGGAACCGGGAAATCCACAACGTTTGAGGCTGTGCGCTGCCTGACAGGCAGCGAATCCGGTGCAGAGGTCGTCGACTCAGAGGTATGGCCACATCAGTTGCACCTGTTTTGGCAGGATGAGGCCGGCCAGCAGCACTCGTTGTCGAGAGCAATCGGCGAAAATTTGACAAATCTCGATGATCCACTCGATGGGCCGATCGAATTCGGACTCGACTGTTTTGGACAAGGCGAAGCGGCCCGCGTTCGCGAGCAGGCGAAGGGTGATCCGCTCGCGCTTATGAAGTACCTTGATACCTTTACAGGCGTTCACGACGCAATCGGGGAGGAGCATCTGTTCCGGGGCGACCTCGAGACGCAGCGTAACAAGATTGTGGAGGCAGAGAAGAACGTCGCAGCCGTCCCGCAGACGCAGCGTTCATTGACCGTGGTGCAGCAGCAGTTGAAATTGTTCGAGGCCGCAAAGGGCGCTGAAGTGATCAAGCTGCAACGCAGCCTGGCAATCGAAAAGGCAAAGCGGGAACAACTGAAGGAGAAACTGGGGGATCTGAAGGAATTGGTCGAGGACGCGTCGCTCGCCGAGACGGGAGCAGCCCTTCGGTCGATTGTCGATGCCGGTGACGTCGTCACAGGACGTAACGAGGCGGCAGAGATCGTCTTAGCGCTGGACGAATTTGCTGCAGCGGTAAAGCAGGCGCAGGCCACCATCGGGGCAGCGTATACGAAACTCAACGCCACGACGACGTCATCGATTACCAGATGGATGACCAACGAGCGTCCGATTCGCGAAGAGATTGAGGCAAAGCGGGTCGCGCTGGAGGCGCAAGGCGTCAAGCTAGATATGTCGCACGTCACGAAGCTGACGGCTGAAGAAACGAAGCAGCAGAAACTGCTAACAGACCTCAAAACGTGGGAGCCGTACTTGAAGGCTCTGCGTAGCGAGTATGGGACAATCCTTGAGAAGCGGTGGCAGGCACGCAAAACGGTTGCGGCACTGCGACAGGCCTATGCGATCAAGGCATCGCGCGCGCTCGCGGAGGTGCTCTCGGACTTGCAAGTGAAATTGCAATACGTGGAAAGCGGATTTTCCGAAGAGGCGGTTGGCATCATCGCATCTGCGTTGAGCTGGCGAACGGTAAATCACTACAAGGCACGTGTCATTGTCGAAAAGCTGACCGTACCAGGACTGATCGGCGCGATTGCGAGATCCCAAACTGCGCCACTGACGTCAATCAGAATCGAAGACGATGTTCAGCCGTTTTCGAATGCTGATGCCAGAGAAATTCTGGAGAGGCTCAGCGAACCGTCGATTCGTGCGGCGCTTGAACAATGCCATGTCGACGACCTGCCGAGGTTGACCGTGACACGACGCGTCGGGGAGGGGGTGAACGTCCGATATGTGCAGCGCGATTTTTCCCAGCTCTCGCTTGGTCAGCAGCAATCGGTTTTGCTCGCACTGATCCTATCGTCGGACAGCAAGCGCCCGCTGATCATCGATCAGCCGGAGGATAACCTGGACAGTGAATTCATCTTCCACACTTTTGTGCCAGTCCTTCGTCGTGCGAAAGAACGAAGGCAGGTCATCATCGTCACGCACAACGCGAATATTGCTGTCCTCGGTGATGCCGAACAACTGATCGTCTTCAAGAGCAACAGTGATCACAGCAAGATTGTGGCTCGTGGCTCGATCGACGATGCCAATGCCCGGGATGCCGCATGCAAGATCCTGGAGGGGGCACGCGAGGCCTTCACCCGGCGTGCCAGGATCTACGGGATCAAGTGAGAGTTTCGGGTCATCGCTGTGTTACGTCACGCCTGAGCGATTTGCGACAGCGTGAACCGAGGAGTGGGCCCCGAGATGAGAACACGTTGCATATGCAGCACGAGTTGAGAGGGGGCCGGGATACGCAAAGAATCCGCCACATCCGCACTAGGCAGGTAATTTGGATCGGAAATCGACAGCGGCAGCTCACGCCGCTGGAGATCCTGCTGGCGGTTCCCAAGCCGGTTGGCACGCCGGCAGCTAGATGATCGTGCCAGGCTTGAACTTGGTGCGCTTGACCGCAGGCGGGCGCCTGGGTCCCGCCGCCAGCCGGCGCGCGGCCACGGCCTCGGCCCGCTCGCGCTCCGCCCGCCACCGTGCTTCGTCCAGTTCGACGTGCAGCGCCTGCCGCGCGGCTTCCGCCTCGGCGCACGCCTGTTTCCAGGCGCCGGCCTCCTTGGCCGCTGCGTCGCGTTCGGCCTGCAGCGCGGCGCGGTCTTCGGCGGCTTCCAGCGCTGCCTGCTGCGCCCTGCCCTGTTGCGCCGCTAGCTCGCCCCGCAGGTCGGCCGCCGCCTTCTCGGCGGCCTGGCGGACACCGCGTTCCTGGTCGATCTCGCGCAGCGCGCGCCGTTCGCTCGCGCTCGCGCGCTCCTGGGCGAGCCGGACCTGCTCACGCATCTGCTCCAGTTCTTGTGAGAACTGCGTGCGCAATTCCAGCAGTTGACGCTCGAGCGCAGCGATCTGCTGCTGCGCGGACTCGTGGCGGGCGCGGCTGGCCGCATGGGCCTGCTTTTCCGCCTCCAGCTCGTCCTGGCGCGCGGATTCGGCGAGCCTTGCCCGCTCCAGCGCCGCGCACACGGCAGCGGTTTCCTCCTCCGCGGCGGCCCTCGCCGCCTTCGCCAAATCGCGCTCGGCCCGGGCGTCCTCGGCCTGCAGGCGGGTCTCGGCGCGCAAGGCGGCCAGCTCGGCCGCCGCGGCTTCGTTGGCCGACTGCCAGATGGTCTGCACCGCCTCGGCCGCGATCTGCTTGAGCGCCTCCGGCAGGTCCGGGTGATCGATCTTCACGCGCGTCTTCTCGCGCAATGCCTGCCAGAACTGCGCCAGCACCTCGGTCGGCGTGCCCATGCTGCCCTTGCGCACCAGCCCGTAGAGCTTGTTGGCGGTTGGCGTGATGCCATAGCGGAAGAACAGCAGGCCGCAGACCTCCTTGTACAGCGCGCGCGTTTCGGTGACGTGTGACCGCAGGGCGGCGACATCGGCTTGCAAGGCCGCGTCCAGGTGGGGCAATTCGGCGGTAGCGGTCATGGTTTCCTGGTGGTGGGTGCTTGGATTCTGTTGAGATTACTACGTAATACGTTTAATTACGTATCATTCATGCAAATCTTTAGACATAAACAGTATTCTGTCTATAATTGAACATCGGCCGTCGCGACGGCCCCGTCTTGCGTCCAACCGCGAAACGCCCATGGATCCGACCTCCCTGCCCGCCCCCACCTCGACGCAGCTTGCGACGCTGCCGGCCACGCCGCTCGAACGACTACAACTCACGCCCGAGCTTTCCGGCGAGGCTGGCACCAACCGCGCCGAGGCTGGGGGCGCGCAGATCGCCGCGCAGAACGACGTGGCGGCCATCACCGCCTGGCTGGCGCGCTACGCCGACAGCCAGGCGACCTTGCAGACCTATCGGCGCGACGTCGAGCGCCTGCTGCTGTGGGCCGTGCAGCAGCGCGGCAAGCCGCTTTCCTCGCTGACGCACGAGGACCTGTTGCTGTATCAACGCTTTCTCGCCGACCCCCAGCCGGCGGCGCGCTGGGTGATGCCGCCGGGCAAGAAGCTGGCGCGCAGCCATCCGGGCTGGCGGCCTTTTGCCGGACCGTTGTCGCCGGCCAGCGCACGGCAGGCCATGGTGATCCTGAACGCCTTGTTCGCCTGGCTGACCGAGGCCGGCTACCTGGCTGGCAATCCGCTGTCGCTGGCGCGCCGGCGCCGCAGCCAGACGCCGCCGCGCGTGACCCGCTACCTGAGCCATGCCATGTGGGATGCGGTCAAGGAAGCCATCGAGGCCATGCCCGGCACGGGCGCCGAGGCCTCGGCGCGCGAACGGCTGCATGCCGCCCGCTGCCGCTGGCTCTGCACCCTGCTCTATCTAGGCGGCCTGCGTGCGGCCGAAGTGCTGGACACCACCATGGGTGCCTTCTTCTGCCGGCGCGATGCGCTGGGGGTGGAGCGCTGGTGGCTGGAGGTGGTGGGCAAGGGACGCAAGACGCGCCTGGTGCCGGCCACCGATGAGCTGGTCGCCGAACTGGCGCGCTATCGCCGCGCCCATGAGCTGCCGGCCATGCCGCAGTTCGGCGAAGAGCGGCCCCTGGTACTGCCGGTGATCGGGCGCGACAAGGCCTTGTCGCGCGGCGCCCTGCACCTGATCCTCAAGGAGGTCTTCGCCATGGCGGCGGAGCGGATGCGCGCGCGCGGCCCGCAATGGGAAGCCCAGGCGGCGGTGCTGGCGAGCGCATCGGCGCACTGGCTGCGCCACACCGCCGGTTCGCACATGACGGACCAGCAGGTCGACCTGCGCTTCGTGCGCGACAACTTCGGCCATGCCTCCATCGCCACCACCAGCGCCTACCTGCACAGCGAGGACGACGCGCGGCACGCGGCCACGCAGGAGCGTCACCAGATCGGCTGGGGGCGCAAAGCCTGAGCTACAGCACTCTTGCCCTCTTTGCCATCTTGGCCGACGAGCGCCAAGCGCATCACCAATCCGCCCCTCAATGGAAATGGTTCGCCGGCAAGGTTATCCGATAGCTATCGGATAGCCAATGGATATCCTGTTCACTTGCAGACGCCACCGCACGTCGGTCTCAGGGCTCAACGCGACTTTGCCTTCAAGTTCCAACAAGGAGCCCACGTGTGCCGCAACGATGGCCCGTCTGTCGCAGTCGTAGACCGCTATATAGTCAGACCGACGTTGCGTGCTAGATACGCCCCTGCAATCCGTATCCGACAGCGGCTACAATGCTGTTCCCGCGCGCCGTTCGGGCTGGTGCGCGGGTGTTTCCGCCCCTGCCGGACGCGTAATCTTCGCGCCGTTGCCCGCTTACCCGTCGTGCCCTGGTGCGGCCGCGCAGTTCGAGGTTCCGAGTCACCACCGAAAGTCCCTAGAGTTTTCTCTTGGGGGTTTTAATCTCTTGTGAGCCCGATCTATGTTTGAATCCCTTGAAGTGACTTTTCGCACGCGACACGGCAAGCATTACAAAGATGTCGTGATCGACTTGATGTTCGAGCGCCGGACCGCGATTGCCATGGCGTTCCTCGATGCAAGGCGAACGGTGGCGCTGGTGCCCAAACAGCCGCTGCAATTTCACGTTCGTTCCGGGCCGTACGAAACCGATCCGATGCCAGTGGCCGAGGCAGTGATCGCGGCGTGCCTGTCGGACCTCGAAGACGAGCTGTTCGTAGAGGTGCGAGCTGGTCGCGACCTACGCTGGACGAGTGCGACGTTTGACCACCCGAGAATCGCGCGGTGGGCCGGTTGGACGTCGAAGATTCGGCGCGTCGCGCACTCATATGCTGCCCAGATGAAATGCCGCGCTGTCGCGTCATAAATTCCCGCGCCTGATTTTTTCTGACTGAAAAAGGTGGCAGTAGTATCGCCAATGTGAGCTTCGCCTTGAGCGGAGCCGCGAGATACTGCGACAAAGCCCAATGGCCCGCCGAGCACAGAAAAAGAGGTGAATGACTATCGCAGCCAGCGGAAGCTGCTGGCTGCGGAAGACTCTTGTTCGGTCGGCCTACTATTGCTGCACCGTGCTCGCGCCAAGCGACGCCTTCGCATCGTTGATTTGCTTCTGCAGTTTGATGATCTGGAGCTGCGCCTCAAGCATCGACTTTTGGTTGCTGAGCGATTCAAGTTGCGTCGCGTCTGCAGACGCCGTACCTGTAGCAAGTGCGACTCGACGCTGCACGTCCGCCAGGGCCTTGAGGCTATCCGCTGCCACGGAAGCATCGGCGGCGGCGCGGCTCTTGTCGTAGGCAATCTGGGCGTTCGCTGTGTCGAGGCGATCCTGCTGTCGTGCTTTGGCAAAACTCAGATACGACTGACTGACGTCGCTCATGGCGGCTGCAGCATTGGCGGCTTGTGCTTTGGACTGAAACGCAAGCTGGCTCGGTGCTCCATTCGCGTTGAAAGCAACTTTCAGAAGGTTGTCGTCAAAGATCTCGTTGTCCAGGTTCAGTGATCCGATGGGCCCGAACTGTGGTACCTGGGTCATCTTCTCCACCAGGACGACTTCGCTCCCCTCCTCCTGTTTCAGCGTGACACGCAGCTTTCCCGTGGCCGGGAGGCGGTACATGAGTCCGTAGCTTGCCTGTGACGCGCTCCACGTTGCTGTCGCTGCCGTCGTTGCGCCGCCGCTTGCTCCGGTCGGCACCACCAAAAGTCCGACACGCGGCAGAACAAGACAATCCGCAGTTGTACTGGTCCCGTTCGGCTTCCCGGGGACTTGCGCGGAACACACTTGCAAGCTCAAGGTGTCGGGGAGAAGCTTGGCCACGCTGCTCAGCGCCGGTTGGTGGTCGTCAGGTCTATCACCGACTTTCGGAATGTACTCGTACTTTTCCTCGAAGGTCAGTTTGGCCTGTGCATCGGATAGTGTTTTCGCTGCTTCATCCAGCGTCGATTCACCAAGCGCTGAAAGCTTGCTAGACGAATCCTTCGCCGCATCGGTCACAGCGTTGAGCTCGGCAATGGCTGCATCGAGTTGCGCCTTGGTGCCATACTTCTTGTAGAACTCTTGGTCACTCTGCAACTGCTTCTGCTTCAGCTCCAGGTCGGCCAGGTCAGCTTTGGCCGCTGCACGCTTCTTGTCATTGTCCTTAGCCGTTATGACGGACTTATTCGCCACGGCAAGCGCATTTTTTGCCTTGTCAAACTCGGAGCATATGGTCTTGGGCTCCTCTGCTGGCGTGCTCTTACCCCCACGGACCCTCTCCCTGTTGACACGCTGTTCCGACATGGGTGTTGTGCCGGAGGTCATGGTGTTGGCCGACGGCCCTAGCGCTGTTGCCGCGAGTGAGACCTCAGGAAAAACAAACGCCCGAGCGACATTCGCGACGGTTGTACCAACATCTTTGATAATTTGCCCACTCTGGTCCGTCACGTTCGTGTTGAATGCGGTGAGCAATCCCGACTCTGAAACTTGAATCTGAAAATCCGTCACCTTGGTCCTGGCGTTCAGTTGCCCGTAGTCCAGGCGATACGTTTGCGTGTCGTCACCGATGATTGCCTCAACAACCTTCGCTGTGACATTGGCATTTAACTTCGCCCCGCCGGATGAAGCCAGAACGCAGCTTTTCATCTCATACGTGACATAGACGTCAAACTGCTTCTGGGGAAGGCGGTAGAGAAGCCCTGGAGCGGCAATGTCACTCGACTTTCCGACCGGCGTGCTCGTTAGGTGTGTGCTGCATCCTGTGAGTCCAATTATTCCGAAACAGGCGACTACTGTAGCGGTCAGGCGCATATTCCCCCCTTCTCTGTTTGTGATCGGTTCTAGTTCGACCTCGGCGCTCTTCGCGCGATGGTCGCAGCGATTCCATCAAGTCGGCGCCCCCACGAAGGAGGGAGGGGAGGGTCGGAAGCTCGCACTCGCGTAGACCGAAATGAATGTGTCACCGTTGCGACAGTAAATCTGTCAACACGTCAGGTGATCTCCGTCGATTCCGCTCCAGACCCTTACTGGATAAGCGTTTGCGGGCCGCGAAACAAATTTGTCACTGGAAGCTGGAGCCAGGCCCGACCAAGGGCAGACAACGGCCAAAAGCAGTCACTTGGCCACAGCGTAGCATTGGGTTGAGACCGGTCATTGGAACACGTGCGTATCATGGAGAATTCGCCGCGGAAATGGATTGATTCGGCCCTTCGGGCGATTCGACCAGTGGCTGCTCATGTTTCGCCCGGAATCGGACGTTAGTTCAATGGAGGTGTTGTGAAAGAGGTCTTAAAGAAGATAGCACCGAGCCTTCGTACGCTCGGCTTCCAGGGCTCTGGCCAGAACTTTCGGAAGCAGGAAGGGGATTTCGTTTTCCTCATCAACTTTCAGGGTAGCAGGTGGGGAGATAAGTTCTACGTCAACCTCGGGGCGCAAGCCGTTTTCATTCCGGCCGAGGGAAATGCGGACTTATCGAAGTTGAAGGAGTACGAGTGCATGCTACGACGGAGGGTTGGCGATGATTGGCCTTGGCAAATGTCTGATGAACAGTTTGTGCAACTAGAGGCAAAGATCCGTTCGGTGCAGGCCGAGTTCTTCGGAAATGCACAGACCTTGAGGGGTGCACTAGCGATCGACGGCCCTGATGACTTGCTACGGAAGTTCGACTCGGGAACGACAAAAGCACGTGCGGCCCTTCATCTCGCGCGGGGGGCCGCAGCGCTCGGGTACTTTGTGACGGCCCGCAATCTCGTCAACCGCGGCGTGGAATTGGCTGGGGCCCAGGCGAACGGTCTTAGGGTCGAACTTGGCCGCGTTCTTGACGAATGCCCCGCGATTCCGCACAACCCGGCGTCGTAGCTGACGGGCCTGCGGTCAACTGAATAGTTTTCGCCAGGACGACGGGTCGCCGTCCGGGACCGGCCAGTTTCGGTCGGTCGGATGGGATCGGACAAAGACTGGATCAGCACAAGAAGCTGCCATAGGCTCAGTGAGTCCAGCACCGTGACCGCGGGGCTGGGCCCTCTTGCACGCACCACCTGCGAACATCAACCCGGTCACTACACTGGGGATCTGGTGCGTGCCGGGGTGCACGCAAGCTCGTAATACTGCACAGCGATTGAACCTGGCGCAATGGGCCGCAAGTCGATTCTCGATGGCTCGATGGAGATCTGAGTAACACGCTTGCCAGCCCCCGCTCGGCCCTCGAATTCGTAGAGCGAAACGTAGCCGATCAACTTCGCACCGCAATCGACGGCCCATTTCTCTTGAGCAGAGCGCGCGCATGCCATTGGCATAGCTGAAGCTTCCAAATAGCCGGAAGCGAACTCAGTGTGTTTGGTCACGAACCGTAGATTGCTGGGCGCGAGTTGCGGTGCTGGATCGTTTCGCAAATAGACTAGATTCCGTGCAGTGTCCATTAGCGGGCCACGCCAACCTCCACCCAAAATTCGCTGGACCTGTTCCGGAAATCTAGTCGGATCAATAGGCTTCGATGCCAACGCAATTCCCGCCCTATCCCCATCCGACGCCGACTTCGCAGCTTGCTCTAGCGATGTCCGGCAGATATCGCCTACAGACCGCTGGCCAAATTCGGACACGTACACGACGTGCCACCCGAATTTTGATCGGAAGGGTCCCACAACCTTTCCAGGAGTGGCGCCAAATACGGCAGTTTCGAATGTTCGATCGATCTCACCTTCAGTTAAGGTGCCCAGATCACCGCCAGATTTCTTGCTGGCTTCGTCGATAGTAGCCTTCCTTGCTACCACCTTTAGGGCTTCCAAGCGGCCAGCGGGTGGCGCAGCCAAGATCTCGCGCAGAAAGCTGTCTGCTGCCGACCTATCGCGGGCCATGACGTGGTACACGTGCGCGGTTCGAACTACGCCGGATTCATCTAGTCTTTGCCCCGACTGCGGTTGCGCCATTGGAGCAGTTACAACACAGCAGCACAGCAGAGTTATCAAGAGCTTTTTCATTTCCAGAGGGTCGCATCTAGTTGGAGTCTTCGGCGTTGCCGAACTGGCAGCCCCGAGGTTATCAGTGTCACAAGCTCTGAGATGGTAAATCCAGAACCCAACCGATGGAGGGTGGCGTGCACGGATCGAAGTGTTGCCGGCGCCCCCCCAATCCCGCGAACGATACGAGAGTGACCCTGTAATCAGATCCCGCCTGCAACCATCGTCAGGAAGTGAGCGTCCCCACATCGGCATATAGGGGTCGCTCGCTGCTGGTAACCGTCTGTCTCCAATGGGTCGGAAACGGTCCTCGGCCCGCGCGACGCGTGTGTACAGAGATAACGGACATTATCTCTGTACCGTCTTTTCGGTACCAAACTCGTTGTCGCGAGAATACGCTGATCTGTGCCTGGTGGCGTCGGGCGGCTTGCTCCGGCCCATCGTGGACCTCGCAGGAACGCGAGGGGCGACCCCGCACCGTAGCTGGCAGGTAACCATCCACGCAATCAACGACTTACGGACACGATCCGACCTGTGCGAGGCGAATTGACACAATTAATGCGGACTGCGGCGAGTTGACACTTTCATTGCGTTTCGAGTGGAAGCAAATCTGTCAACCCAGCGACGCTGAGCCGCGTCACGTCGCGGCAAGGGTGGTGACAAATTCAATGCGCTCTACGGCACTCGCAGGGGCGTGCCTTTGATCGCCCCTCTAGGTCCAGCCGGTTGATCTGCCGCTGGCGCTTCACAGATGACCTTCGGCCGGATTGTGCGGGCGGCCCTGAGCGCCATTGGCGTTTTCACACCAGACATGAGCCCGCGGATTCTTCGCAACACGTTCGCGCGGCGCGCGTTGCTGGCCGGCCACGACCGCGATGACCTGAGCCGCCTTCTCGGGCTGGCCAGCAATCGCATCGTGGACCGACTTGCTGCGACGACTTCCGCCGAAGCCGGCCTCAACTCGCCGCCTGGCGCTAGCTAGCTCGGGCCCCCGCCTCTCCTCAAGCCCGCAGCGCTTTGCTATGCTGGCCGCCAGCACGTCCCTGACGTGCTCCATTAACTCAAGGACCACCAGACACATGGCAACGAAAACAACCGCTGCAAAGAAGGCCGCTCCTGCGAAGAAGGCAACCCCGGTCAAGAAGGCCGCTCCCGCCAAGAGCCCGGCGGCGGCGAAGAAGGCGGCGGCTGCACCAGTCGTGAAGCCGCTGAAGGACACCTTCACCAAGGCCAGTCTGGCGGCCCACCTGGTCACGGCGACGGAGCTGGATGCTAAGACCGTCAAGACCGTCCTGGCCCACTTGGAGAACACCATTCTCAGCGCCATCCACAAGAAGGGCGCCGGCCAGTTCACCCTGCCTGGGTTGCTGAAGGTCACCGCCCAGCAGGTGGCCGCCACGAAGAAGCGCTTCGGCAAGGATCCCTTCACAGGCGAAGAGCGCTGGTTCCCGGCCAAGCCCGCGACCGTAAAGGTCAAAGTGCGCCCGATGAAGAAGCTGAAGGATGCTGCGCTGTAACGCTCCAAGCGCGGCCGCACGACGGCAGAACTCGCACGGCCGGCCGCGATGCCGAGGCCGACGGCAGAACTCGCACGGCCGGCCGCGATGCCGAGGCGAAGAATGGAAAAAGCCCCGGACCTCTCACGAGACCGCGGCTTTATCAATCGTGCATCCGGGTTATCGGCGGCTTTTCGAGGATCTTGGACTCTACCGTCCGAAGCAAGCTCAGAACGCCCCAACTTTGCCTGCCAGCGTTACGCCCGACAAGTGAGCGACGCGCCGCGGTAACGGCCGAATGCTCGTCCAATAGTTTTGCAGCCAACACACAGGAAAGTGTTCGAAGTTGTGCGACCAGACGTAGACTTTGTCACTTTGCGTCGTGAGCGTGAGTCAGTCGAGAACGTCTATTCGGTTACCGCGGGCGATATTTACCCGGACGTAGTTCCTTGCCTCAAACAATTGCGGGAAGCCGGTATGGTCGTGGGCATAGCCGGTAATCAACCCAATTGAAATTGAACAGGCGCTTCGCTCGCTTGGCGTGCCTGCCGATATCGTCGCCTCCTCCGCATCATGGGGTGTTGAAAAGCCAGATGCCCGCTTTTTTGAACGCATCGTTGCCGAGACCAATGGGCTCGCCCCGTCTGAGATCGCATACGTGGGCGACAGGCTTGATAGCGACGTCGAGCCTGCGCAGCGCGCAGGCATGATCCCCATATTCCTACGCCGAGGTCCGTGGGCGCTGGTCCAGTCAAGCTCCGCGTGTTTCGCGACGCCTACCCATGCCATAGAAAGCCTTGTATCGCTTCCAGATCTTCTACAAAGTCTGTAATGCGATGGCAGTAAGCAATTGTATGTGCAGCTCGAGGGCGAATTCTTCCACTGCTCACATCCGAAAGACGTGTTCATGTAGCTCCTATGGTGCCCAGCCTCGCTCGTTGCTAGGATTGCGGCGACTCAGTTGGTAGTGTCGCAAGCTCATAGCGAGCAAAGGACCAGGAGCCCTTTTGGACGAGGCTGTGCAGTGCAAAGCCAAAGCGCTCATAGACCGAGCGCAACTTTGCTCTGTCTGCGGCACAGTCGAGCCGGAGGTACTGTCGTTCCAGTTCGCGCGTGCGCCGCTGTGCGAACTGGAGCAGGCCAGTGGAAATGCCCTTCTTTGCCCATGCACGACGAACCGCCAATTTATGCACAAAGGTCGAAGTTCCCGCCTCGATCTCTGGCCAGAAACTTGGGTCTTCCAGTTCAAATCGCATCACACCAGCGATCGTGCCGCCATCGCGTGCGACAAAAAAACGTCCAGCCTCTGTATCCCGAAACGTACGCTCAAAGCCTACTTCTGAAGATGTCCACAGCGGTCGGCCGGTGTCGGCAAGCCACAGCGCGGCCTCCTGCAAGACTGCAGCAACATCATTCGCGTCATTGACGCTCGCACGCTCAATCAGCATAAGGGATCCGGATGTATCTCAGGATGCGAGACATTCTAACTTGGCTGGCACCCGGACATCAGAACCTAGCGTTGACAAGAGGCGTCATCAAAGGAGCGCTCACGTAAATTTTGATGGCCAGTGGGAGTCGCCGGACAATCAAGATGGCTTCACCGGTTGCTTACTTCTAGCCTGCGAAAAATGGCGAACAGGGCTGGCCCAAGGTAACAAGCACGCGTACTACTCAGACCGACCGCTTGTTGGCGATCCAGATGGCCGAGACGGGTCAGAAACGGTCCTCGGCCCGCGCGACGCGTGTGTACAGAGATAACAGTTAATCTCGGCTAACCCGCCTCCTTGGCACCGCGGAATACCTTGGTGAGAGACGAACTCTAGATGAACGCAGGTGCGAGCCTCTGGCGCACGAATTCAATTCTACTGGCTAAGATCACCTCCGGACTGTCTAAGGCGGCCCACACCACTCCGCACACCTTAGAATCACTTGGCGTCCAAGGCAGCCCTGCTTGGTATTTCTCGACGAAGCGGGTGTTCCATAGAAAGCTACCACTCATTCCCTTTGGCTGCGGAAGAGGAACGTCATCCCCCCCGCCATCTTCTTCGCAGTGCTCGGATAGTGGATTGCAATGTGCGTTTGACTATCGAACTTAGAATGTTGCAACTCTTGGCCTTGTAGAGCCTGTGAGAGCATAGGAAGGCCTGTGGTATGCAACTCGCCAAACAGCGTTGCTCGACGCTTTCCCGGAACGACCGGGTCCCGTCGGTCTAGTCTGTATCCAGGAAATCCAATCCAAAAAAGAAGCTCGCCACTCACTGCGGAATAGCGATCTAGAACCTGTTCATTGGGGACCGGTTTCTGGCTTGAGTGATCAGGAATTGAAGGCACTTTAACTGCTGCCGCGTCGACGGGCCACGGCGCTAGTTCCGGCGCGTTGGCGACTCCGACGTACTCGCCCCTGGCACCGGCAGATGTGCAAGACGCCCTCCCGTGGGAACGTCCTCGAAAACATGGCTTGCCGTAATCAGCCAGGTGCCTTCGTTCGCATCGAGATAGCCACCACTACCCCATGCAATGCCGGAGCCTTGCTCTTCGGACATGCTGATCGGTGTTACGAATGGCGCCACGTACGACGCCATCTGGTTCGTCACGCTGGCGCAGTGGTTCTCCCACTCTTCCTTGGTCATTCTCGTCCTCATACACGCATCGCTTGAGTGCCACAGTATGCAGTGCGGCGAGCATTGTGACCATTGCCAGGGTCGCGCAGGGCCTGAATGCTTGTTGACCACCGTGGCACGGAACTGGTAGGCACCAGGCTCCGTGATCACGGGCCTATAGCCGATTTGCCTCGATTCCTAGCAGGCCGCATCAGGTCACGGCAAGGGTAGTCACATAGTTAGTTCGCTTTACGGCTTGGGAGGGGGCCTCAAGCGCGGTTGACTATTCTTGCAGGGGATGGTGAGCAGGTGACTTCGCAGGTACTCTGGTTGCTATCGTCGCGACCAGGGGTAGCCAGCGTGTGCGCCAGCTACGAATAGTTCCGGGCTTGATCCCGGCATGGCCGGCATGAGTCAATCGCGCCCTTTTTGCCGTCGTCGCATCCACTGTGTTTTTGCCAATGCGCGTGTCGGCCAGAGCAACGATCAAAGCTGCGGTGGCGCCCAGCAGTTTATGAAGGGCCACAGGACGCGCGTCGTACAAGTCTTTGCGCTCAAGATCGACGTCATGGAACAACGCGGCAATACGACTAAGCGAGCGATATTGCGTCTTTGTGGGCGCCAGCAGCATCTCCTCAAAGTCACCATATCCTATGACCTCGAAGTTCCGGTTTGACGCCTTGGTCTCCCGGATCATCATGTCGCCTATCGCCGTCTGCCAATCCCGATAGAGCCACGCCTGTCGAATGTCGATTTGGCATATGGATCTCGCTTGCGTCTCTTTCAGCACAACAGTTTGAATCGTCTTGCAGCCGGACTTCTCCGCGATGAGGTCGGCCAACTCCCGGCAGAGTTCTAACTGAGCAGCGCTTTCAAGGTCAGCGGCCCGCGTTGCGACCTTGCCGTGCAGGGCGCGCTCGATGCGGTCCTCGACGGCTACGGCCGAGCGCTCCTCCGCGCGGGCGTCGTTGATCAGCGGAATGCCCCAAAGCTCCTGTAGTCCACGCAAGCGCAGGACCTCAACCTCGTGGCCATCCGCCAAGGATTTCTCAAAAGCGTCCAGCGCCGCGTCAAGCTCACCTATGCGCCTATGACCATAGGCTCTTAAGAATGACAGCTCACGGCGAAGGGCTCGAAGCCATCCGAGGACTGCGGCTAGACGGAAATATGTACTCAGCAGTTTGTACTGATCAAACTCATTTCTCGGCTCCTTGGCTGTAAGAAATGATGCTCTTCCATTGCCGCTGACCATCTCATTGAGCCGCCAATAGAGGGCAGTCGTGGCTGACGCAAGCGGCTCAGCGTAGCCTCGAAAGACTTCTTTGGCCGATTCTTGATGGTCTCTCTTGTCAGACCAGGACTTAGCGAGAAAGTCGCGCAGAACACCGGACAGAACGGTTGAGACTGCGCCGACCAAGGCCGCAAAGCAGGCACCAACCAGCGCAGCTTCGTGCGGTTTGAGACTGCCAATCAACAACAGAAGACTCCCCATTGCACTCCCTCCTTCGATTCGGATCCTTTTTCGCCTCACATTCGGATCCAGACGTCCAATGAGCCGCTGTGCATCTGCTGCCAGAACGGGCAATCTAGACTGGCGCGGTCGACGCGTCAACCCGGTGTAGTGAACGTCCGTCCGATAATCCTTCCACTGCTTGGCCGGCCACACTGGTACCACGGCAAAAAGGCCACTACTGCGGTACCGTGCTTGCGCCGAGCAATGCCTTCGCGTCGTTGATTTGCTTCTGCAACTTGATGATCTCTAGCTGTGTCTCAAGCATGGCCTTTTGGTTACCCAGCGACTCAAGCTGAGTCGCGTCTGCAGATGCAGTACCCGTGGCAAGCGCGACTCTTCGCTGCACATCCGCCAGAGCCTTGAGGTTATCGGCTGCGACGGACGCATCGGCAGCAGCGCGACTCTTGTCGTAGGCAATCTGGGCGTTCGCTGTGTCGAGGCGATCCTGCTGTCGCGCTTTGGCAAATCCCAGATACGACTGACTGACGTCGCTCATGGCGGCAGCTGCATTGGCGGCTTGCGCCTTGGACTGAAACGCAAGCTGGCTCGGTGCTCCATTCGCGTTGAAGGCAACTTTCAGCAGGTTGTCGTCAAAGATCCGGTTGTCGAGGTTTAGTGATCCGATGGGCCCGAACTGTGGTACCTGTCGTAGACCGAAATGAATGTGTCACCGTTGCGACAGTAAATCTGTCAACACGTCAGGTGATCTCCGTCGATTCCGCTCCAGACCCTTACTGGATAAGCGTTTGCGGGCCGCGAAATAAATTTGTCACTGGAAGCTGGAGCCAGGCCCGACCAAGGGCAGAGAACGGCCATTTGCTGCCGGTCGAGAACGGCTGCTTCGGAGCGGCCCATAAACTCGCGGTGGCCCGGTGCTGACTTAGAATTGCGATATGGCGACGCGTTCTCCTCGAATCTCGAACAATCTTCACAGGAGCTGGCTGGTCGGGTGCGCCAGTGATGCAACCCAAACGTCGTACTGGCGGGACCGCCTGCTGGATTCAGCACCGAATAAAGCAAATGACGATCGAACAATCTAAAACGCAGTTGATCTCGCTCATCGACAACGCCGACCTAAAAGTCATCGCGCTGACAGGCGCATGGGGCACCGGCAAAACCCACCTCTGGAACGAGATTCGCAAAGAGTCGCAGGACCCGATCGTCGAAGGCGCGCGCTACGTGTCCCTCTTTGGCTTGAAAGATATCAATCAGCTCAAGCTCAAGGTGGTCCAAAGCGCGCTCCCAGTAGGCGGTGACAGCAGCTCGTTGACCGAAGGTCTGATGAAGACTTGGAAGGTCAGCGTCGACGCCTTGAGGAAGGTCCACGAGGGGTTTTCGGCGCTCGACGAGCTTGCGCTGGTAGCAGTTCCTGTTGCCTTGCGTAACCGATTCGTAGTCATCGATGACATCGAGCGCAAGCACGCCTCGTTGTCAGTTGACGAGGTCCTGGGCTTCGTCGACGAATACTCTCAGAATTTTGGTACGCGATTCCTCTTGATTCTCAACTCGGACCAGCTCTCCGCACCTACCGACAGCGCGCTCTGGGCGGCGTTCCGAGAGAAGGTGGTCGAAGAAGAACTTCGTTTCACGCCGACACCTGGGGAGGCGTTTGACATCGCGGTTCCGAACTTGGAAAGCCCTTACCGCGCGACGGCCAGGGCTGCGATGGACGCGTGCGGGATCACCAATATCCGGGTCATCCGTCAGGCTTACCGTCTTGTGGTTCGGCTCCTCGGTGCCACTGGGGACATGCCTCTCGCGATACAGGCACGAACTGTTCCCTCGATTGTGCTCATTTCTGCTCTCGCAAATAAAGCCATCAAGGACGGGCCGACTCTGGAGTATGTCGCAGGCTACAACCGAGGTTCTAGCGACTTTGTGAGGCGCTACCTCGGGCAGGAAGGCGATGCGTCAAAGGAGAAAGCCGAGGGCTCAACGCCGGCCGCATGGAAAGTTCTGCTGTCAAAGCTAGGGATCAATTCTTCGGATGAATTTGAAGAACTGGTTGTTGCCTTCGTTTGCGACGGAAAGCATGACGCAAAGGCGATTGAGACCATCGTCCAAGGCTACCAACGCAATGAGAATCGCACCGAATCTAGAAATCTCGCGCACGCATTCTTTGAACGTTTCATTTGGGACGTCACAGACTGCGACAACGATCTCGTAGCTGATGCGGCCAAGCTCATCGCCAGAGTCGGCGACCTTGACGCCTACACTGTCACGGCGCTCGGAAAACAAATGGCCGATCTACCTGGTGGTGCCAAACTTGAAGAAGCTTTGATTGATGGTTGGTTGGCTCACTTCGCGACCATCGCCGACAAGGCCGAATTTGGGGAATCACCGTTCCGTCAGCCGCTACACCCAAAACTTAAGGCAGCAATCGACAATGCGCGCGATGCTCGAATTCACAGTGCGACCGTCGTCGATGCCGTCAAGCACCTTCTTGAGAACGACGGATGGGGCCATCGGGAAGAAGCGGCGATGAGAGCGGCTACGATCGACGATTTCGAGACTGCGATGCGCACGTTGAAAGGTCGTGATTTCAAGTTTTTCGTACTCAAAAGTTTGGACATTCTCGAACAGCACGAAATGTACGAGAAAAACTTTGGCCAGGCTGGGATGAATTTCTTGGAAGCATGCCGGCGCATCGTCAGAGTCGAGAAAGAGAACCGTTTCGGACGGTTGTTGCGAACGTTGTTCGCAGAGAGCAAAGTTCCAGCGCTTTTGGCCGAGGGCGGAATTGGAGCCTAGCCCCAGAGGTAGACAGCGGTCGACTGCAATGCAGCAGTACCAGGGCGACTCTCCCCGGCCCTCTAAGGGCAGCCAGAGCACCGCAGTTCATCGCTGAGAATTCGTCAGCGATCTATTGGATATCTATTGGTTATCGGATAGCTATCGGATATCCAGTAGATATCCGATCTAAATACCGAATCAGCTTTGGCGAGCAGTCCGAAGTCACCCGCAACTCCCCCGCCGAAGAACGCGCCTCTTGGGCACGCGCGAAGTTTGCGGATTCCATGCCCGCTGCTCCGTACTACTGCGACCTGGCAGGGTCAGCCTAGCCGTTCTCATTTGGGGATACCTCCATGCCATAGCATCCGTCAGCCCTCCTACATTTCTCAGTTCCGCGCGGGAGGCATTGAAGCGGGCCGCGCAGCCCGGCGACTTCGTGATGTCATGCTGCAACGCGCCTGCGGTGCTCAAGACCAGCATCAGCGACTTGTCTTTCTTTGCACAGCTGTCGGACGATTGCGCCGCAGCGCCCGACACGAAATCGCACAAGGCCGGGAGAACGTCCGTTCTGGCCGGCTTGGCCAGCATGGGCATTGAGGGGCGCGATGAGGTTCCGGGAAGGACTCCTGGCGGCGAGAGGTGGGATGCCGACGTTCTATTCTTTGTCCCCCGGGCGCACGATCGTGATCGAGTTGCAACACTGCACCTTCGCGACTTCACCCGCCTCCAGGAGCGGTACTCGGCCTCGTCCGTAGAGTGCTATTGGTTGGTCCGCAAGGAGATCTTCCGCACTCTCAGCAAAGCGACTGCGCGCCTGCTTTTGAATCGCGACTTCGGCGATGTGTTTCCCGATGCCGCCATCGGCACCGGAACGCTGGCCGAGTTACCGATCGCGATGCTGGACCCCGAGCAAGGGCAAATGGTGCTGTTCGGTGGCCTCAAGACTGCGACGGTATCCTCGTGGCTGGTTGGTGTCGTCAACGGCACCTACCAGTACCGAGGCGGCTCATGGAACCTTGGCTGAGGGCGGTAGCCAAGCCCGCCCTCCCCTGTGGGCATCTCTTCTCGAGACTATGGTCTCAGCGCCGGCGACCCCGGAATGATACCGCTGGCGCACCTGCACGCTCAACGGCAGGCTAGCTAGAGGATATCCGATAGCTAGCCGATACTATTTCCATGCTGGAATGCCTGGCAGCCACCGGTAGCGCACCGTGCCGCAGCGTTAAGCTGCGCAAAAGGCGAGGCGGACGCCCGGCGCTGACGGAAGTAGGACCAAAATAATTTACATTCGATTTCTGGTGCCGAAAATGGCTTGCCCGGCATGCGATCTGCTTATTCCTGTTGTAAATCAGGCAGTTGGGGCGTGGCGGCGTGATTGGGAAAATGGCCCTGAACGAGCATTGCAAGACCATCTTGCCCTCCTCTTCGTCCCTTGCTCGAAAGCCTTTCCCTCCACCTTGGTTGTAGCATTCGGCGACTCGCCCCATATCCTTGCTCCCCGCGGGAGCAAGGCCCGTCCGATGGAGATAGCTTGGATCTGTACCTCCAGAGCCAAATGCCCCGCGAGGAGATGTGACGCTACCCAGTGCAGACCGGACGCTCTTGTCGCAACACCGACGGCCGCTCGCAATTGGATAGCTATCCGATAGCCAGCTATCCGACGATAGCGGCGATCAGGTCAGCATCGGCTATTTATCGGCTAGCCTCTATGGGACCTCTCCCCGCTGCACGGCAGTGACCCGGTCACAACCAACACCGGCTATCGGATAGCTATCCAGCTCAGCTGAGTCACCGGAGGTAGGCGAGGCGTCGTCAGCCTGAGTAGCGAGCTTGCATCGGCTATTTATCGGCTAGCCTCTATGGGACCTCTCCCGGCTGCACGGCAGTGACCTGGTCACAACCAACATCGGCTATCGGATAGCTATCCAGCTCTGCCGAGTCACCAGAAGTAGGCGGGGCCATGGAATCGGCAAGCCGGCCAGTCTCAATGCCTCAACGCACGCGTCAACATTACCCCGTGCCTTGCTCGCCTGCCTCATCGGCTATCGGATAGCTACTATCTAGCTCGGCCAGATCGCCAGACATTGTAGGTGCGCTACCAGACTCGGTAGCGAGCTTGAACCGGCTAGCCATCGGCTAGCCTCTGTGGGATCTCTCCCGGCCGCGCGCCAGTGACCTGGTCACAACCAACACCGGCTATCGGATAGCTATCCAGCTCAGCTGAGTCACCGGAGGTAGGCGAGGCGTCGTCAGCCTGAGTGGCGAGCCGTCAGCTTGAGTGGCGAGCTTGCACCGGCTATCCATCGGCTAGCCTCTGTGGGATCTCTCCCGGCCGCGCGCCAGTGACTTGCTCACAACCAACATCGGCTATCGGATAGCTATCCAGCTCTGCCGAGTCACCAGAGGTAGGCGGGGCGTCGTCAGCTTGAGTGGCGAGCTTGCATCGGCTAGCCTCTGTGGGATCTCTCCCGGCCGCGCGCCAGTGACCTGCTCACAACCAACATCGGCTATCGGATAGCTATCTAGTTCGGCTAGGTCGCCAAAACCGGGCGGGGCGTTATCAGGCTGGCCACCGAGCTCGAATCGGCTATCCATCGGCTAGCCTCTATGGGATCTCCCTCGGCCGCGCGCCAGTTGCCCGGCCTCTGCCTTCATCGGCTATCGGATAGCTATCCATCTCCGCAGGGTGGCCGGAAGTCGACGATGCGTCGCCAGCCGGGGCCGCGAGCCTGAATCGGCTATCTATCGGCTAGCCTCTACGAGATCTCCCTCGACCGCACGCCCGTGACCTGGTCACTGCCATCATCGGCTATCGGATAGCTATCTAACTCGTCTAGGTCGCCAGAACTGGGCGCGGCGTCGTCAAGCTGGGCGCCGACCTTGAATCGGCTATCTATCAGCTAACTTTTACGGGGTCCTCGACGGCTGCTCGCCTGTGACCCAGTCGCCGCGACCATCAGCTATCCGATAGCTATCCATTTCGAATTGGGCGCTAGAGATCGGGGCGTGTCACGAACCTGCATAGTGAGTTTCCATCGGCTATCTATCGGCTAGCCTTTGTGGGAACCTCGACGGCCGCCCGCCTCCCGCTCGCCGCCACCATCAGATATCGGATAGCTATCCATTGGGTCTGAAGCGTCTGGAGTGATAGCGGGTCCCAGCTTGGTCAACGACCCAATTGGCTATCTAACGGCTAGCCTTCGTGGGATTCCCGACAGCTGTTCACCGGCGTCCTGGTTACCACCGTCTTCAGCTATCGGATAGCTATCCATTTTGTTTGAACCGCCTGAGGTCGATGGCGGCGGGGCCCGTCCAGGTCAACGACTCGACGACTCGAATAGCTATCCAACGGCTAGCCTTCAAGGGGGCCACGACATCTGTTCGCTAAGGTCCTGGCCGCCACCAGCATCGGCTATCCGATAGCTATCCATTTCGACTAGAGCCAGTGAGATCGATGGAGGTCCCAACCTGGTCAATGACTCAATTGGCTATCCAACGGCTAGCCTTTACGGGGTCCCCCGGCAACTGTTCGCGAGCGTCCCTGGTCACCACCGTCATCGGATACCTGATAGCTATCCAATGACGGTGGTGCGCCAGCGAAGGGTGATGGGGCACCAACGTGCGCAGGGAGATTCCATCGGCTATCTATCGGCTATCTATCGGCTAGCGATTCTGGAACCTGCGACGTCAACTCGCTCGACTGGATAGCCAAAGGTCAGCGGTGCGTCGCCAACCTTCGACGCGACACAATCGGATAGCTATCAGATATCCATTGATATCCGATTGGTATCCGATTAGAATGATACTAATCGGATACTAGATAGCTATCTAGTATCCTCAAGTTGGCGGGCGCCGCCACGATTGAATTCACTAGGAGCCTTCATGCCGGTAATCGCGTTTGTGAGCCCGAAGGGTGGGGCAGGGAAGACAACATCGTCGCTGATACTGGCGACGCAAATCGCTGAGCTCGGCCAGCGCGTCGCGTTCATTGATGCGGACCCGAACCATCCAGTCAAGACTTGGGCTCAAGACGGTGGGGCACCCGAGACAATGACGGTGATCTCGGACGTCACCGAAGATGACATCGATGACCGTATCGACGAAGCTCGACAGCACTCTAACTTCGTCATCGTCGACCTCGAGGGCACCGCCGCCACGATCGTCGCGCACGCGATCAGCGCAGCGGACTTCGTGGTCGTCCCGACTCAGGGTTCGCAACTCGACGCCGAGCAAGCCGGGCGGGCGTTCAAACTCATTCGCGCGCAGGAGCGAGTCGCCCAACGGCACAACCCCGGCTTCAAGCTTCGATTTGGTGTGTTGTTCACTCGCACCGCAGTGGCCATCCAAAGCCGAGACACCACCTACATCCGCAAAACATTCGCCGACGCAGGCATCCCTGTCTTCAATACGGAACTGAAAGAACGTGCGGCCTTTAAAGCGATGTTCTCGTACCGCCGCACACTGTCGAAGCTCACCAAGGCCGAGGTGTCGAACCTGGACAAGGCGCTCGACAACGCAAACACCTTCGCCGCAGAGGTCCTGGAGGTACTGAAGAAGGGCTTCCAAGAAGTCACCCAAGAAACAACCCAAGAGGCCGCACAATGACCGCTCCCACCCAACGGGCCAATCCTCTGGCCGCGGTCCTGGAAGACTTTCAGGAGGAGACCCCTCGCGAGAGGAGCAACCGCCCCGACAGATCTGCTGTCGCAGCGGCGGCAAAGGAAAACGGCTTTGTGAGCCGGGATCCGAGCAAGCTGACGGCACCCGCCCGAACATCAGCAGCAGACTCCGCCCCGATACGAAAGCGCCGCACCTACATTACCGGCCGCAATAAGCAGTTCAACATCAAGGCCACCGAACAGACGATCGAAACTTTTCGAGACCTGGCGGACAAGCTCGGGCTATCGTCTGCGGAGACCTTTGAGCTTGCGGTAAGGGCCCTGGCAGCTCAGCACGGTGCGTGACCGTAGCTGCGCCGTAGCACCACCTGTGAAGATGGCCTAGCAGGATCTCGTTAACAACGAGACCTGGCTAGGCAGTCACGCACGGGCTAGGCAAAAGGCACGCACTTTGCACTTCCTTTGCCTCCCCGTGAAGACTCGTCATCCGGACAACGCGAACCAAGGTTCCCTTGCGTCAGGTGCATGCCTGATAAGTAAGCATTTGCTATGTCCTCGTTCCACTGTTCAGACAGTTTCACTGCATAGGTGAACGGAATTGGGGCTGTCCGAGAGGACACTAGCCCCTTTAAGTGTTTGGTTAACACTGTAAACCCTTTAAGTATACCTTTAGCATCCATAACCCATTGTTTTTAAAGCAGTTTCTCGCCCCAAGGTGAAACCCGCTGGGGGCAAGGTGAAAACGGTTGGGGCGAGGGGGCTGTGGATATGGGGCATTGGTGTAAACCGTTGGGTCCACACGGTTGTGGATATGGGGTATAGGTGAAGTCCGTTGAGGACCGTCGATCTAGGCCTTAAAGGTGAATTGTTTTGGGGTGCGGCCTATGGGATTCCAGGTCTGGAAGAGCTCTGTGGAGTAGCTCTCTGCCCGATTGCACCAGCAGGCTCGCTAAAGGTGAACACCTTTGGGGGATGTCAAAGGTGAAGAAGTTTGGGGTGAAGATTGTCTTGCTCCGACGTACAGGCAAGCCGCCAACGCAAAGGTGAACGGATTTGAGGCGATCGAAAGGTGAAGGACTTTGGGGCCTGAACACCATTGGCACCTGGCCTTGCCTTCGCCACGCGCGGCCGCGAGCTCCGCAAGGTGAAAAGAATTGGGGCGAGCGCATCTGCGTCGAACGCCATCCGGGATGTGTCTTGCTGAAAAGTGCCTAGTAAATAACAAAATGTGGTGGTCAGCGCTGTAGCTACCCAAATGGCTTCACCTACGGCGGGCTGCAGTGGCGACAAGGTGAACGCTGTTGGGGCTTCTGGGTGGCGAAGGTGAAAAGGTTTGGGGTTCAGATACTCTGACTTCACATCCAGTCGATGCCCTAAATAGCTGATTTGTATAGAGAACGAGCAGGACCCAAGTATCAGCTGGGTGCGAAGTTCCCCTTGATAGGTGAACGTCATCACCCTAAGATTTCACCAATCCGAGCGTACCGACGACACCATGGCCAAAGGCAGTGCCGCACCGAAGAATACCCAGATCGCGCTGTTTCAACAGGTCGAGGTCCCAGAGCCATTCAAGAAGGCTGTTCAGGCAATCCACGTGTCGCCGGTCGGCGGCGCTCTAACCTTGCAACAGCGCCGGCTGTTCAACTCGCTGATCAAGAATGCGATAGAGCACCGACTCGAGCGCAATGATGGAGCGAACACGTTCCAGATATCCATCCCCGAGATGATGGCCGAGCTCAGTCTGACGACGAAGGACACCGGCTATATCAAGGAGACGGCAAAGTCTCTGATGCGTACCGTGGTGGACTGGGATCAACTGAACAGCGATGGAACCGCGACCTGGACAGGCTCGACTCTGGTCGCGGGGGCAAAAATCACAGGGGCGATCCTCTCGTACTCCTTTGCCCCACAGATCTGCGAAGAACTGTTGAATCCTGAGCGGTACGCGATGATCGACATGCGCATCGCCAAGCTCTTCCGCCGGGCACACGCACTTGCGCTTTGGGAAAACACTGTCCGTTACGAGCGGATCGGTATCACTGCAAAGATCCCTCTCACGGTTTTTCGTAACCTCATCCTGGGAAGGGAGGAAGGGGAAACGAAGTACAAGGAGTACAAGATCTTCAAGCGGGCGGTTCTGCTACCGTGTATCGCCGAAATCAATACGGTTTCCGACCATACAATCGAGTTGATCGAGCACAAGGTTGGGCGAACAGTTGCGGAACTGCAATTTCGGATCGCACGGAAGGAAGCCGCCGAGAAGCCGGACGAAGAAGATTTCGAGCTGATCCAGAGCGTGGTCAAGCTTGGCGTGCCGCTGTCAGAGGCGCGGAAAGCTGTCCGCTCGTTTGGAGCCGAGCGTGTACGCCAAGCTGTGGCGTATACGAAGGCGAGGCTGGGCAAGAAGAACGCCCCGGCGGTCGACAACGTCGCCGCCTATTTTCGCAAGGCTGTCACGGAGAACTGGGCGAAGGGGAGGGAGGCTGAGGAGCCGCCCGAGGAAGCCCCACGAGTCTCAAGGCCTGTTTCCGCGAGAACGCCCGCGGAAGCGAAAGACCAGTATGTGGCGGCGCGGATCAACGAAGTGCAGGGCTATTTTGGGGAGTTGGACCCTGAGGAGCAAACAGCCGCGATCGGGCGCTACAACGATCAGTGCACCGTGCCGAGCCAGCGTGTGGTTACAGGCAAGAAGCCGTCCAAGGCCGCACAGGCAGCGTTCTATCAGTGGTTGGCGCTTGAGACATGGGGCGAGCCCAGCGCGGACGATCTGCTGAGATTCATCCTTTCCGGGCAGGTGTAGGAACACTCCACGCAGCGCCAGAGGCGGGCTGGTCCGATCGAGTGTTCACCCCGCACCGTCGTCGAATCGCCTTTACCCCAACCGGCAGCCCATCTGCGCCAACTGTGTCACTCGGCGATGAGAAAACGGTCCCGTTTCTTCCCTGCGATCCAAGCAGGCGCCCGACCTCGTCCAGACCAGGTAGCGCCCGTCTTCGGATCGAGGTACTTCGGCGCCACCGTGGACTTCTCAGCAGCTGCACCCTTTGGTCGACCGCGGCGCCGAGGCGCGAGGTCATCGACCGTCAGTTCATACTGCGTCATCAATTCGCGGATCTGCCCGATCGCTGCGCCCACTTCCGCCTGGCGCGCTTCTGCCATCTGTTCATCCAGTGCATTGCGCTGAGCCAGCAGCTCCCTATATGTCGCCATGGTTCTACTCCGTTCAATCGATGTACGCAGGAGTACGGATCATACCCGCTTCGCATTCATTAAGATAAGCCGGAATGCGTTGTATCGCCGTTACGGAAAATTACGCTAGCGCGACCTAGAGAATTGAAGGCCCACCCGGCGCTGCCGGCCTGCCGCGGAAATCACCACCTACGAGAAGGCGATGTGCGAGATACCGGTCGAAGCGGCGTTATCCGGATACATGGTGCAGTTCTTGAGTCCAGATTGATATGCAAGGCCAACCGGTCTGGATCTAGCTGATCCAGAGACCCCACACATTGGCGTTACCTGTGGAGGTCGTGCCGCGCTTACGCGCGGGAGGAGAGTTCGAAACGGCGAATTGGGACCTGGCTACGAAACTTCGTCTCGCGTTCGCCAGGTCTGCAGGTGTCACGGCCAGACGGGGCTGGCCGTTCACCCGCGATCAGACCTCAGCGTCGTCGCGGGCCTGCGTCGCCTCGCTGACCAGCAGTGCCATGGCGGCGCGCAAGACCTCGTCGCTGACAGGTGCTCGGTTGAGTAAATGGTCCGTGGCTGCCAGTGCGATATCCATGGCGATCTTCGGATTATCACCGATCGCTGTGGCGGCTGCTGCAATAAAAGCGGGCGTGGAAACGGAAGGATGGGGCAGATAACTCATACCCATGGTGAGACTGACGGACATATTGCGACCTCATGCGGAAACTTCGGACAACGCTTCTTCAAGGATCTCGCTCCCCAGCGAGGCACTGGATTTACTCCCCAGCAAATCCAGTGGATCGTCGTTAGAAACGACAGATACAACTGCCGCCAAAAGAAGGAATGTGTCTACACCCATTCATTTCCACTTGGCTGCCATGAGCACACGATAACAAAAAACACACGGGAAGTAATAGAAGCGCGCGAAATGACAACGCTAAGGACGCTTGCCTTTCAGAACAGCGATAGTTGCTTTGCACCGTAGACGACGGCGGCTTCAACATACTGCTTGGCCGTGCGGAGGTCGAAAGAGTGGCCGGAAACACCGGCGGCGGACCAGGCGTACCCGTTTCTGCGTTGCCCATTCACGAGTACGACCTTGCCAAGCGCTTGTTTGCCGTTGGCAGTCCAGAGGACGTGCTGAAGGTATGCCCGTTCCCACCGCGGGCGCAGCTGAGCCTGCGCCCGCGACTGGGAGGGGATAGGGGAGGATCGACGCTTGGGCACGGTCGATCTCCAGGCTGGATGGATCAGCGAACGGCCGGCTGGTCGCTGAGTAGCTGCTGAGCACTGCGCACGAGCGCGTCTTGCAGCCACTCCGATGCGGACGTGCCGAAGAGTCGCAGGCTTGCAGACTTCGGCCCATAGTCCCGCACATCCACATCTCCGAACGTGGAGGCCACGCTCTCGACGGTCCCTATCTCGTCCACCAGCCCGAGGTCCTTCGCGGCTGCACCGTCCCAGACCTCACCGGTACCGTACTCGGCCAGGTCCTTCAGATGGCCGGCGCGCGTGCGACGCAGCTCGTCGAGGAAACGGCCTCCCATGATGTCGATCAGGTCCTGAGCCTTCTTCTCGGCCGCCGGCGAGCTCTCGACGAAGGGGTTCGCCATCGCCTTGAGAGGGCCGCTGGCGTAGACCTTCTGGTAGACGTCAAAGCGTGCGAGGGCGCGGTGCACATCCCAGGTGCTCATGACCGCGCCGATTGAGCCGACGATGCTGTAGCGTCCGGCATAGATCTTGTCGGCGTGCAGCGCGATCATGTACGCAGCGCTCGCCCCCATGTTCTGGATCACCGCGTGTACCGGCTTCTTGTGGCGCTTCTTCAGGTCATCGATGAGGTAGGTGATCCGCTCGGCCTCGACCGGCGCGCCGCCCGGCGAATCAATTGCGAGGATCACGGCTTTTACCTGGTCGGCTTCGAAGGCGCGCTTGAGCGCCGGAATGATCTTGTCAGCTGACGCGAGCGATGTCTGCATGATGCTGCCCTCGATATGGATCACGGCCACCGTCGCCTGCCGCGGCTCGAAGCTGAACCCATACACACGGGAATAGAAGATCACGTAGTGAGTCAAGCCCATGAGAAATGCCAAGGCGATGCCGACGCGCCGCACAAGACGCCAGCGCCGCTCGGTCCTGCGCTCCTTGAGCAGGTCGCCGATGACAGCACTCGCCATCGTGTGTTGCATGTCAGAAGTTGGCACCGCGACGCCTTGGGCGGCATCGGCTTCGGTGGCTTTCAAGGGATCCGGTGTCATGATGAGTTGGGTCCAATCTTAAGATTCGTCGTCGAGGTTCAGGAGGGTGTTCGCGGTCCGGCTGAGACGTTGCCGTGTCTCGACCGTTGCGCTTCCGGGCACCTGGCCAATCGGACGTGGCAGCGCCTTTTGCGCCGGGTCGGTGATCACGGTCGGCGGGGCTGGCGCGCTAGCTGAAGCCTGGGCCGGCACCGACGCCGTAGTGCTTGGTGTAGTTGAAGAGGGTGGCGAGATTGGAGGAATCGGCAGGGGGTGTTGAGCTGGCACGGCCGGCACCGACTGCTGTAGCAACTCGGACGCGCCGCGCTTGAGCGCTTCGAGCAGGTACTTGTTCTGCTGGCCGTGAGGCAGCCGTAGGATGAACTGCTCTAGCGCAGCGACCGTCGGATCCCCTGTTTTGTAGCTGACCACGAGCCGACGGCGCTCGGGAGGCGTGGTATCTCGGATCCAATTGGCCATCACGCCACCTTCGAACCCTGCCCGACGTTGACCGCCGCTTGACTGCGGTGGTACGCGATTGCAAACCGGCAGAATCCCTCCGCGACGGCGAATCGGGGATCCTCGACGAGGCGGGCATGCCGCCACTGCGCCGCAAGATGGGGTTGAATGAGTGATGCACCGCCCCCGGCAACGAGAATACCGTTGAGCTTTCGAACGGATTGGCCGAACAACTGCTCGGCTTTCTGCGCTACGACATTGGCAAGCGGCCGCACAGCTTCGAGCACGAGCGGCTCGACGTTGATCGATTCGCCGAAATGACGAACGACCTTCTTCTCGAGAATCTCGGTCGCCTCGGGCAGGTCGATCGAGATTCCGCGGTGATTCTGCAGCTCGCGAATGAGCTGCTCGGCGGCCAGGCGCATGCCTGGGCCGGAGTCGGAGGCAGTTTCGATGACCTGCCCGTGCTCGAGCAAAGCGAAGTCCGTCGTGTACTGACCGATTTCGATCACGGCCCAGCGTTCGTTGTCGGGGTCGATCTCGGGGTTCTCCCGGCCGTCGTCGAGGAAGAGGGCGCGCATCAGCGGGCCGAGCGGTTGGGGGCGCAGACGCACCGTGCAACCTGGCGCCTGCGCCGACAACTGCTTCGCCAACTGCTTGTGCTGGGAAGCGTAGTGCTTGGCCGGCAATCCCAGCACCAGGATCGCGGTGTCGACGCGGGGCACGCCGCCGAGGCGTAGCTTGTGCAAGCTCCCGAGGAAAAGGGCCATGTGCTCCGGGCGCGCGGCCCAGTCGTCCCGCAGTCCACCGGTCATCTCGTCTTTCCCCTGTAGCAAAGCCGTCTTGCCGATGAAGAAAGTCCTCTCCCCGACCGCGACGATATCCGAGCGTGCGTGCTGCGCCGTTGTCGCATCGGTGATTTCGATGGCCGGAGATACCGCCGACGGGAATATCAGGTTCTTGCGCTGAATGCTGCCGTCGTGATCCCAGGCAGCAACAAGCTTGGTGGAGGACCGCCCGATGTCGATCCCAATGTAGGTCTGCTGCATCATTCTCGCCCCATTCCTCGGTGATTGAGTGAAGGTGACAGAGCAGAGGCACCGTCACCCGGTCACGGTGAACAGTACACAAGGCACAGCATACTGACAAGAGAGAATACATGCTAGTGTGCATGTATCGCTTTGCAGTTTACGTGGGTAATGGGTAGGATGATGGAATCATAATAAGCAAGGACAACCATGCCGAAAGGGCTGCTCGGATCCATCCGATACGCACCGACACCATTGCACAGTGAACAGTTGCTTGTGCAGAGTGCAGTGGAGAGTGTGTACAAGGCAGTGTACGAACTTGACTGTACGCTGGCGTCACACGTCTACGCACTAGAGCTATTGCAACCCTCGACGGCCGGCAAAACGTCCGTGCGATTCCTCAAACGATCGCGCGGCGACGGGAGTGGTCGCCACCCGCAGTTTGTGCAGTGGTACAAGTCGAAAGGTGGCAAGTTGCTGTACAAGCGCCTCAAGCGTCAGGACGTCCTGCGGCAGGTGAAGACTTTCGGGCCTTTCGGTGGAGTCGAAGACGACGTAAAGGCCATGGTCCGGGAGATTCAGCGGATGATGGAAATCCGGGAGAACCTGCTCCGGGTCGTCGACAACCTTCGTCAGAAGGCCAAGTTGATTGTCGGGATATCGGAGAAGACCCGGATGGCCAAGGATGCGCGCGTCACGCTGATCGTGCCTGCCTTGGTAGCAAGGCGAGCCGAGATGCAGAGGGCGCACCGGGCACAACTCAGGGCTGCCGATGAGGCCTTGCCAGTCGATGCAACGGAGACACTGGGAACGCGGCCGGGTATTTCCCGGGTCGGCCGGACGCGGGGCAAGTTGCATCCGACGACAAAGGGCAGACGGGCGCGGACCCAGCCGACGAAGGCGTGAGGGGCATTGGGTGCGCCGGCGGGTCCAGCGCGGCGGGGTCTAACTTATGGAGGAGGTCAGAATGATGGGGGTGTTGTTGGGAATAGCGATCGTCACCTGTGTGGTCCTCGGCGCGGCGTGCCGTACGCAGGCAGCACGCGCAAGAGCGAGCGAAGATAGGGCCCGTGAACTGTGGGCTGAGGTGGAGGCGATGAAGGGCTGCATGGACGCGATGATCGATGCATTCAACACCGATGGGGGCGGCGAGTACCGCGAACTCCGCGTGTCGGCGAACTGGCTGCCGCTAGGCACGGCGGTCCTGGCATATGCGAGAGGTGGGAACGGGAGCGGGTTCGTGCAGCCCTGGTTTCCACGGGAATCTGCGCTGCAACTGGTGGAGCTGATGCCGAAAAGGCTGACATTTGATTCAGTCAAGAACGTGGTTCGCGTGGCCACCAAGGATAAGGGGTTGCTCGAAGTGCATCCGGACAAGATCACGATCGACGGTGAGGCCGCCGAAGCGTACGCCATTGGCGATGGATGGTGCTGGGAAGCCATCTGACCTATTGCAAAGGACAGGAATGGCGATCCCCGATGGAAATGGCGCGAGCAAGCCGCGAGGGCCTTCCTGGAGCTGTTTCCGGTGCCCGATAACGTCTTGGTCGGAAGTGAGGCGGTCTCTAACACCATCAAGCATGCCGACGTGCCGATCCACGAGATCAGCGGAAAGACGGCGGACGAGCTCTGGATGGATACCGGGAAGCTGCGCTCAGAGTTGGCGGACCTCAAGGCCGACCGCGATTCGAACCAACGCGCAGGTCAGGTACGGATCCCAGACTTCGACGAAGTTCGCGACAAGCGTATGTCCGAATTGAGCGAAGAGCAACGAGCTGATGCGAAGGAGTTGTGGATCCGCGAGCAGTACGGCTGGTTTCCCGGTGCCGCGGAACATTTGAAATTCCTCCTGGAGAGATTGGACCAGGCGCGCCGAACGGTTAGCCAGGTGTAGACGCCGCGTGAGTTGGACACACGCATGCGTGTTGCCGACGTCCCCCCCCCCCCCCCCCAAGCCGTCATCCCTCGGGAGACGGCTTTCTTCACTCTGGAGCCCCAAGCGAGCGGCGTCCACGTGCCGGAGTGACGGGCCACGGCATATAGCAGAGCACGCAAGGCCCTAGTCATGGGCAATGCCAAAAGCCCGGACGCCGGGAATTGTCGCCCAAAGGAGATCATGATGAGAAACGAGAAGCAGACGAGCGAACACTGCAAAGAGGGACTGCTGGAGATGACGGGCGCGGAATGGGATGCCATCCACCCGGATTACAAAAGCATCTGGGACACTGAGCGCAGCGATTGGCCCGATTGGCCCGCAGTGCGCAGCCGATACATGGGAAAGCGCACGCTGTTACGTGAAGGCGCGCTTCACGTCGAAGGTCTCAGCTTCCGCATCGTGCCATCAATAAACGCATCTAGCCAGGCTTGCGGACGGCCTCTGATTCGCCGATGAGAATACCTGGAGAGTCACGATGACAGGCGAGATCAAAAGTACGTCGTACGGGAGTGAGTGCGACTGCCACGACCAGGTCCTCCACACCAGCGGCCCGGAGGCATCCAAGCGCTTCATGAACGAGTTGCTGGAGTCGGTCGAAACCCTGATGGCAGTGGCTGACCAATATGGGGCCCGAACCCTGGCCGATCTCTTTCACCTCGCGAGTGCGGTGCTTGAGGGGAGTTTCGTTGAGGTGTTCGATCATGAGAGCACGAAGGTTGTGGATGTCGTGCGTCGCCTGCGATCGGCGGCAACCTGGTTGACCTTTATCCGTGTAGACGGAGAGAAAGCTTGCGGCGTGGCGTACCGCGAGCTCCAAGTCTCGGGGAGTTGGCTGCCGCGCGGCACAGCGGTACTGGCGTACTCGAGTGGCGGGAAATGGAACGGGTTCGAGCAGCCCTGGTTTCCACGGGGATCTATGTTGCAACTGGTGGGGCTGATGCCGGAGGAACTGACATTTGATCCAGTCAACAACGTTGTTCGAGTGGTCACGGAGGGTAACGAGCCGCTTGAAGTCTATCCGGACAAGATCATGATCAACGGCGAGGCCGTCGAAACGTACGTCATTGGCGATGGATGGTGCTGGGAAGCCGCCTGACCATTCATTGTCGCTAACCCAAAGCCGTCATCCCTCGGGCGACGGCTTTTTTTCATACTGGGCCTCAAGCAGGAAAATCGTGCCTTGATCGCCGGCGGCGAGTGAATGCGGCGGGCGCGAGGGTGTCCACGCTCTCCCTGACGGCCGAGCGTAATGCCGAACGACGGGATTCCCGGCTACAGCGCCAGGAAACTGATAGGCCCCGCAAGTCCATATGGGTAGGCAATGCCAACAGCCCGAGCACCGGGCCCAACCCAAAGGAGAATTGCTATGGATACCACCAACGCCGTCACGTCCGCGAAACAGACCTTGTCCGATGAAGCCGCGCTGCCGGATAGCGCAATGCCACAAGTTGGTGAAGAGGATGTCTCGGAACTGCAGCTTGCCGGGTTCCAAGTGCATCTAGGCAGTGTCGTGGATGGCGAGGAGTTGAACGGTCGCTGGTGGTGGACGTTGAGTCAACCGCGGTGGGCTGAAGCCGAATGTAGTCGCGACGACTTCGACACCGAAGACGCAGCCTGGGCGGATGCGGTCCGATGTCTTCGCAGCGATCCGTCGCTGTTGGACAAGATGGACTACGTGGTTCGTGCGCATTGCGTCCTGGGAGATCGCTGGCTCACTGTACCCAGTGACGAAGATGAGCCTGGCACGCTGGTGACGACGAGTGATCCGATGATGACCGCTCGATTCAGCGACTTCAGGGAGGCACGACAGGCCATGATGACAACCGCGAGACAGCATCCCGAGCGCATGTTCCGCGTCGACACGATGGATTCTGACGAACTGACGGGGTCGAAGTGACTAGGGTACTCGTGCCAGAGTCGCTGGCGATCAACATGCTCGGCCCGTACCTACGCGCCGACGTTGTTTGTCCGTGGTGCCAGCACGGGAACGTCTTGGTCCATGTGGAGGGCCCAACGAGCCCGGTGAAGCCGGTCGACGTCTGCTGTCACATCCGTGCTTACGTCTGGGATGACGAAGGCAACGGACAGTTCGAGTTCGCACTGGTCGACTCGGATTCATAGGAGGCAACGCGACGTTGCCCTAGGTGCTCCAGGGCCTGCGGTCCGGCCCAAGCATAGAGCGATACTCATCAAAGCCGTCCTCTCTCGGGAGACGGCTTTTTTCATTGCGGTGTCGGAAGGCATCGGAGCCGATCGTGCGGACCTCATAGGTGGCGCAAGGCCCTACGAATGGGCAATGCCAACCGCCCGAATCTCGGGCTTGATTATCTAGGAGATCCGCAATGGTTCAAGAGTTCAGTGTCCCAGCTGTCATCAACAAGAAACTGGTCCCGGCGCACCAGCGTACCGGATTCTTTCCCAGGCATTTCCCCGTGGCATGGATGAAGGTCGAACTTCAGATCTACGGTCACCTCTCTGCTTTGGCGGACGGCTACAGAGGTGGTGGATGGGATTTCGTCGAGCTCGACAACGGAGGGTGCTTCATCGCGCCCCACGGTGTCGACCAGGTCCGTCTGTGCAATGCCGACAACGGGTCCGACGAGACCATCACTGGTGAGGCTGCAGGAGTCGTCGCGTGCCTGTACGCCTTCAGCCACCTCTCATTCGGCGCGGGACTGGGCTACTTGGGCGACAAGTTCCACCTGTTGCGGGACTTCGCACTCGAGCATCCAGAAGCCGCGAAGATCTTCGCGCTGATCGATTGAGGAGGGGCCGATGATTCATCGCCGCTATGAGATCGATGTCGAAGGTGCGGACGAAGGGGCGTTTGAGGCTGCACTTGCCGAGGCGACGCGCCGTATCAAAGCAGGAATCTGGAAGGTGCCGACAGAAGCACGGATAGTGGCTTCTACTTCACGTCGCGGTCTGCCCAGCACACGCAGGACTGAACGCCCGCTTCTGCGGCGCGTGGGGACAGCGAAATTTACAAGCCACGCAACGCCATATGGATGGGCAATGTCAACCGCCCGAAACCCGGGCCTTACCCCTTTAGGAGAACGATCATGGCCGTTACCAAGACCAACGCTTCGAACAACACCTCCGAACTGCGCGTGCACAAGTACTCGGCTTTTATCGGCCGCATGTACGAGTCCAATCCCGCCAACGATCAGTCGATGGCAGAGGCGGTCGCGCTTGCTGGTGGCGACGATGTGCGCAAGGCCGGCTTTCGTGGCACTGGCAAGGACACGCCGTCCGGCATCGCTCTGGCCTACCTGGTCGAGAAAGAGGTCACGGCGTGGAAGTACGTCGTTTCCGGTGTGCTGAGCAACGTGAAACTGACGGAGCGCACCCAGGACAATCGTCGAACGATCTACCTGGGCTTGTCTCTGGTCGATGAGAGCGGAACGGATTTCATTTCGCTCGACATCACCAGTGAAGCTGCGCAGAACTTGCTCATGAAGCTGGCGAAGGCGGAGCCCGGCGTTCACACGTCGGTGTCGATGTTCGGCACGTACCAAGCGCCGGCTGAAGGCCAACGCTCCTTCGCGCATCACGCGGCCTCGCTGAAGCAAGGTGAGGATCAAGTGGAAGTGAAGGCAATCAGTTGGAACGATGTTGTCCAACCGGTGATCGATCAGAAGCTGGCTCCCGTCAAGGATGAGATGGATAAGGAGTCGCTGAACGGCTATCGCACCAACGTGAAGAACGGGATCTTCCTGAACATCGCGAAGCAGATTGCTGCGACCTTCGAGGCCTACCGTGCGTCGAAGCAGCAGCAGGGCGCTGGCGATTCGGAGGATGCTCAATCCGAGCAGCGTCATGAAGGCGGTCAAGCTGACGCCGTACCCGCAGAAGGCTCGCTCGAAGGTACCGATACCGGCACCAACGGCTAAGCTTCTTTGCAGCTGTTCCACCCACCAGCCCCATTTTTTCCTTGGATTTTTCCTCGGAAGATTTGGGGCTTTTTCCTTCTCGGAACCCGTGTCCTCTGGAGAACAACATGGAACTGAGCGCGAAGCACGGCCGATTCGGCAGGCTCGCCAAGCTGCATTGCGGCGTCTTGCTGGAGCTCGAGGTGTGTCAATCGGCGGCTGGCTTCTACATCGGCACCTCTGACGAGGAGGGGCCCTGCAGTCGTGAGTTGGTGGAGTACTTCCCGACCCGTGAATTTGCGGAGAACGCCATGCGTGCGGGCGACTGGACGCAGCGCACGGGCCCTTGATCAGTTGCTCAGCAACGCACCACGCATAAGAAGGGGCAATGAGATGAGTCAGCACCATTTCGCGACGACCCACAACGATCGTCGCATCCAGGTGAACCTAGGTTGGGATCGCCGGCTTCAGTACTTCTTCATGGTGATCGACTACGTCGACCGCATGGAGGAGCGCGATGGCGAGGGATACCTCTACTCGAGCCTGGACGAGGACAACGCCTTTCAGTTGGGTCTCGAGTACTTCGAGGCAAAGCTGGGGGAACTCGGTATCACGGTACCGCGATCGATGTTCGAAGAGGTCCGCTCCGACGCGACGAAGAACGTTGGGAACCGTCAGGAGTTTCACACAACGGAAGGTTTGGTTAGCCGCAATTTGCATGCCCAGGAGTGATTGGGAATTGCGCCTCGCCCGAGCCATTTAGCCGGCCGACTTCGTCGGTCCACGAACTACTTTGGAGGTCCTTGATATGACTTTGCAAGATGCATTGCGTGGCTCGACCATGTCGGCGGTACGCCGAGCCGTTCTGTTGGAAGAGCTCGCCCGTCTGGACGAGCGGATTGGCACTCTGCGCCCGTGTTTTGATGCTGCTCTTGATGCCTGGCGCGAAACCGGCAGTTGCGCTGCGCGGATCGAAGCCGATGGCGCCGAAGCCGTGCTTCTGCCGCTTGTGGCCCAGTCGGAACACATCCGTTGGATGCTCGAAACTGAGGATGCTGTCGTGTGTTGAAGACGTGTAACTCGCGTCCATATGTCTAACCCAAGGGCCGTTGTCATTCGTGATGACGGCTTTTTCATTTGTATGGCTATTCCCGGCCATCAGGAGAACACTACGATGATCAAGCCGATCGGAGATATGGCGAAACTAGCCAGCGGGCGCGCAAGCGCAGACTTGAAACGTGCCGATGAGGCGATCGATGACGAGGGGTGTCTCGACATCGAGCAGCGAAGGTTCATCAACCAGGCGATCGAGCTTGGGCAGAGGCAGATCCAAGAGGCCATCGCGAGCGGTCAGATTCCCCCGACCGTGACCGAGTTCGGGATGCTTCACCAGTTTCTGGATGCCAATGAGATCGGAGGGCTATGCGACAGCGCTGAAGAGATCCGCCGAGTGTTCCCGCGCGAGAGCGCGGAGCAGGAGGCGGTGTTCGTTGCTGCCGCGAATCGCGTTCAGCGTGCCCTGGATGATTGGCTCGCTTTCTCTGACGATCGCAACGCGCTGCTTATCGAGCGGTGTGTGGACGATGCACTGCACAGCGCATGCCGCGCAGTGCAAGAACGGCTCAAGGTGCGATCTGGAGATGTCGCGGGTAGCTTCTTTGCCGGCCGATCGACGGAGCAACTCAACGCGCTGCTGACTGAGTACGTGAAGGCAGAGATCGCGGCACTAGGAGACGGGACATGATCGCGGGCCAAGCCAGCTGCGCCACGCGCTGACTTGTCGGGTTGGCCTACAAGCCCCGTAGAGGCGCATAAGTTAGGGCGGCGGACGCCACCCGGCTTACAAATCCGGGTGCGTCTCTTGCCAGCGCAAAGGTCGTTTTCACGAGGAATGACGGCCCAGTTCAATTCGAAGGCACCCGGTACCAGGATCGCTGGCATCGCACCCAGCGTTCTACGAGACCATCGACGCGGTTGTGGCTTTGACGCTGGACTTGGACTACGTTGAGGTCGAGGAAAGCGATTCCGAAGACCGGGGCGAAGATACTGATGTCCCCGGTTGTGATGGGTCTTCTCCCGCATAAATAGGGGCGACTATGTCGCCACCCAAGCCGTCATCCTCCGGGAGACGGCTTTTTTCATTTCAGCTCGCCTCCGGCTCGATGATGACGTGCCGTGGGCTTGGCAGCCCCCGGGGGGCCGGCGGCGGGGCCAACCCGCGGGGGAGGGTCTGCCAGGGTGTGTGGGCGCGGCTTTACCCCGCCGCCGGCGTGGTGTGGCCGGCTGGCGATGCGCCTACCGGTGGGGCCGTTTGAGGTCGCGGCCACACCACACCCCCTGTAGTGCTCGCCTGCGGCTCGGTGACGAGTGGGGCAGCAGCTGGGCCAGCTGCTGCTTGGCGTGGCAAGCCTGGCCACCTGGTGCTTCTGTACAGATTCAGGGTGATCCGGGGATTGATGGCCGGGGAAGCCGGACAAGCTACGAGAGGGTCCGGGCGATGATTCCGGGTTGGCCTGGCAGCCTCGGCTTAACCTGGTGGTGGTCCGCGCCACGTGAGGGTGGCGGCCAGCCCGACCAGGCGCAATGCGACCAAGTGAATCACATCCGTCCCGATAAGGCAGGTAGCCAAGTGGGTCTGGTCTGGATGAGCAAAGTAACTTTGCCTGGGGGATCCGACATAACCTGGACCTCCCGTCTGAGATGGATAGGCCGGGTACGCGCCAAGAAGGGTGGCGGCGGGCCGGGTTACCGCGCCTTCCTGGCGGGGGCACTGGCTGGGGTGTCGCCGCAGGCAATCACGTTGGGTGCGGTGCGCCGTGTACGGGGCAGCACTGGTACCAGCGGAACGGCATGTTCACCGCAAAGGAGGGCGACGCGACTTGACCCCCATGCCACGGTACGGCACCCCGCGGTCGGGCAGGCGAACTTTGTCCGGGTGCCGCTTCGTGTGGCCGGCGCTCGGGTCTCCGCCGGGGAGGGCGGTATTACGGTGTCGGCGATTTCGGGCTTCCTGTCCGCGGGTGGTACCTGCGTGGGCGCGGCGACCGACGGTCGCCGGCGCTCGGTGGCCACGCCTGTGGCCGGTTCGGTGCCCAAATCGAGTGGCGCTGGGCCCCCAGCCGGACGTGGCGTGCCAGGGCGGGGCGGGACTGCCCGGGCCTCGAACCAGTTGAACGCAAAGCCGCTGGCGATCAGCTGTCGGGCGGCCACGTGAAACGGCCCGCCTTCGACGATGTAGTGCGACATCATTTCACCGACTTCGGCCCCACCTGGCTGCCCGGTGGCAGACGGATAGAGGCCGACACGCTTCATCATCTTTCCCCATTCCCGATTGTGGTAGCCGCGCCGGGTGGGTCTGCCGAACTCAATCTGTTGGATGTGCACTTGCTCGTGCACCAGGGTGGACAGCGTTGATAACAGGTCGCGGGAGACGAGGTAGGCGGGATTGACGGTGAGCTGGTGGGTGACTGTACCAATGCGGTCCACGAACCGGTTCGGGCTGACTGTCCCCAAGACCAGGGGCCCCTTGTTATGCAGGGTGAACATGCAGTTTGGCAGACGGCCCGCGAATAGACACTGGTTGAAGTGCCGATAGGCGCGATCCAGCGCGGTGTACGCCTCTTCAGTTGGGGTCGATGCCATCTTGGGATGTGCAATCCAATCACGGAGACTGCGGGTATGGTCCCGTGCCTTGCCACGGTCCGGCAGGCTTCACTCAGCCGCGGCGTAGCTTGGCACCCTTTCGCCAGGCACTGGCGGCCACCAGCGCGCCGACAATCCCGGTCCCCACGTACGGCCAGATCCCGAGCATCTGGGGTAGCGATTGCCACGCGGTGTCGGTCTGGGTCTGGGCGTAGTCGACGTAGCCGACGATCGCCAAGGCGACCATCGCCAGCCCGAGGACAAACGGCGGGAAGTGCCAGCGCAGCACGAAGCTGAGGATGCTGGGGCTATTCATGTCGCATCTCCTTTCGTAGCTGGTGGCCACGTCATCGTGGCCACCAGCCGGTGACTACAGCCAGTTGAAGAGCTTGCCAAGCACCATCAAGCCGACGGCGGCGACGATGACAGCGATCAGGACGCGTTTCTTCTTGCTGCCGCCGGCCGCGCCGGTATCGGGAAACTGCACGTTCAGGCTCATTGAGAACTCCTAGGTGGACCACGAATCGATCGGTACTGCGAGTGGGAACGTACGCGATCCTGGTGCATTCAGAAAATGATTCCCGGCGCTGGAAGTTAGCATCGGGCGCACAGCCATCTCCTCAGGCAATGCCACGGCCAAACGGCCACAACCTGAAGGAGATAAACGATGTCTGATGTTGCTATGGCAATCGCGTCTGCCGACGAGCCCATTGCGTCGCATGTGGATACCGCCGACGTCGAGCTGATGGAGCCCGACCAGGCCTTCTATGCTCCCGTCTCGTCCGATGCGATCGATCGCTTGCTCGGCGAGTATCGAGACCGCAGAACCAGGATCACGCAGCTCGGTGACCTGATGGCCGGCTCACTCGGCGGCGTGATTCACTACTTCATCGAAGGCAATGCCGGCGAAGAACGATCCTACCGCAGCCTGTACCTCGATCGGCTCTTCAACCTCGATGGTGCCGTCAAGGCGCTAGACGCAGCCTACTGGTCCAAGACCCTTGCGCTGACCGATGTCTTCGACCTGATGCCCCAGAAGCGAAAGGACGCTTGGAGTAAGCAACTCACCGCTTGGAAGGATCGCGGGTACGAGCCAGGAAAGAAGCCGGAGGAAGATCTCCCGCCGTACACCGAGGAGATCGTCAGGCCGACGCTGGCGGGCCTGCTTACCGCGCGGTCCCAGTTCTTCGCGGAACAGGTCGACGGGATCTTTCGCGCGCTGTCTCGAGTCCACGTGACCAATGCACCGGAGGGATTCTCTCGGCGAATGATCGTTGCCAACGTGATTGGAGCTTGGGAACTCACGAACTCGAGCATGTGTGGCCACATCAATGACCTTCGCCGCGTCATCGCGAAGTTCATGGGCCGGGAGGTGCCAAGCTGGGGCGCAACGGAGGCTGCGGTAAAGATCGCCTTCAGATCGCCGGGTGAGTGGATGATCCTTGATGGTGGCACGATTCGCCTTCGCGTCTACAAGAAGGGGACCGCGCATCTCGAGATCCATCCGGAAATGGCATATCGGCTGAACCAGGTGCTCGCGCACCTGCATCCATCCGCCATACCATCTCAATTCCGGACCAAGCCGAACAAGCAGCCGAAGGAATGGCCCGTCCTCAGCCGGCCACTGCCGTTCTCGGTGATCGCCGTGCTGTCGGGGATGCGACAGGTGGCGGAGCGCGTTGGCGACGGCTATCCAGAGCAATATCGGCGCATACCGAACACCCTGCGTTTCGACTATGGAGTGGGCGGTGACGCAGCGCGGAAGGAGGCGGGCCGAGTACTGAAGTCCGTTGGCGCAACACCCTACGGGAAGGCCGGGATTGACTTCGAGTTCCCATACGATCCACGGCCGGTGATCGACGAGATCGTGACGTCGGGCTGCCTTCCCGACCAGAAGGCACACCAGTTCTACCCAACGCCTCCACGGGTTGCGGAGATCGTCCTCGAAATGGCGAACATTGGTGAGGCCGACACGGTGCTTGAACCAGAAGCCGGCCAAGGCGACTTGGCTGAGTATCTGCCGAAGAACCGAACCACCTGTGTCGAGCTCGCGCCTTTGCATTGTCGCGTTCTGCAGGCACGAGGCTTCAACGTGATAGAGGCTGACTTCCTTGCTTGGGCAGAAGAAGCTCAAGCGAAGGGCGTTCGTTTCGACAAGGTCTGTATGAACCCACCGTTCAGCGAAGGCAGGGCGCTCGCCCACGTGCGTGCAGCGGCAACTCTTGTCTCCGACGGCGGCACGGTTACGGCGGTGCTGCCTGCCAGTTGTCGTGGCACGGAGGTCCTCGCGGGCTGGGTGCACGAGTGGTCAGCCGTACTGCCCAATGCGTTCGAAGGCACCGGCGTGTCCGTGGTCGTGATGCACGCCTTTCCGTCGGAATAGGCGATCGGTCGCCTCAGGTCGGCGCTGTTCACGACCTGGTGCTCTGTACCGCGGCCCGGGTCGTCGACCCGATCATCGATAGTGGAGAAACTGCAATGGGAAATTGGTGTGGATCAGCGAGATCCAACTACGTGAAGGTCAAGGACATCGAGGGACTGAAGGAGTCGCTCGAGCCATTTGACATTGTTATCAATGAGGAAGGAGGAAAACACTGGTTGCACTGTATGACGGATGACGGCGGTTGGCCGACCGTCTACTTCGACGACGACGACGATGAGGAGCTGGAGTTTGACCCGGCGGAGCTGATCTGCCCGTATCTCGAAGACGGGCAGGTGTTGGTTCTGCTGGAGGTTGGAGCCGAGCGCCTTCGCTACCTGACGGGGCGTGCTGAAGCGTATGCCTCGGACGGACGGCGAACTGTCATCGGTCTCTCCAACATCTACCAGGCCGCAGCCGACGCCTTCGGTATCCCGATAAATGAGATCGGGGCGGCCGAGGAGTGATCCGGTAGTCCGCCCACACAAATCCCCAGTTTTCGCAGGCGCGGAACTGGGGATTTTTCCTTGCTACGGCTGGGTAGCGAGATCTCTGGAAGAGGGCAGAGCTATCGCATTGCGGGCACGCCAGAGTGCCACGATGGCGTCCTTCCAGTCCAAGTGAGTGCCGCACGAAACCACCGCTGCGGGAATACCAAAGACGACGTGCACTACCCATTGCCCCGGCGCAATGCACTCGTAGACACCGATCCGTGCATCAGCGTCAGATGGGCGGGCAAAGGCCTCGCGCCGTCGGCAAAGCGTGCCAAAGGTAGGACAACGTCTCCCGCGGCGTCGGTCGATGCGCTCGATGTAGTAAAGCCCGTCGTCCAGGAGAATGGTCGCCATGGTCATTCCAAAGGCTGGATTAGGCGGCCGCCGGCTGCCGGTACCGCTGTTGGAGCGCGTCGTACTCCGTCATCAGTCCCTTCCGATGAATGAGAAGGCTGGCGAGGAGAAGTCGCTCGAGAGAGGGGCTGATCAGCTGCCGCCCCGCAGACGCGCGCTTGAGGGTTTCGGCGGAAACGCCGAGTGCCTGGGAGGCTTGGGAGAAGCTCCAGCCCAGCTCGTGCCGAATCTCTTTGAACTCTTCGCCTGTCATCTTTCCTGCGTATCTCGGTAACGGTGTCACCATGATACGGCATCGAGACCGCATGGGCAGGAGTACAGGGCGCGCCGTCGCCATTAGATGTGATGCACGACTCGGGTGCCGCTGAAAGCCGGCACGCGCATGGGATGGGGCACCCAAGCGGGGAGATGACGTGCGGTCTCGTTGGCCCGGGCTTGCTCTGCCTTGCGGGACTCCAGCAGCAGCACACGGGGATGGGGGTGACGTACACGTTCCGCTCTGGGACGAACGGCTGCCAGGATCACTGTGAAGCACTGTTCACACCGAGCCTTGTCGTAGTCGTCAGCACGCACGCGATGCTGTCGTTCCAGCGCGTACACGACTGCGTTCACGGTGCGATACGGAACAGCGGTCTGCTCCGCGATAGCGCGTAGGGTCATTGCGCCCGCCTCGATGGCGGCCACAACGGAACTCGTTGCGTTCGTCCTTGCCATGATCTTGCCATCCTCGCAAATCAGCAGGTTCGTCCAGCCCATACCGCGGCTTGGTTCCACACCGGCGAGAGCCGGCGGTTCGATGCGGCGAGCTACCAACTCGAGCCGCGTTGGCCGGATTCTCGAACGAACGCGCCAGAATGTCAAATATGCACGCGGCGATGTTTAAAAACCATCTTAATGATCCGCATGGCGACGGGGCGCCCGCGTACCGTCCCCATTCGTGGAATGTGCATTCCAGAACACGGTACGGAGAGCGGCGCACACGGCCATCTCAAGGGGCAATGTCAACCCCTTACAGGAGAAAGAAATGGCCATGACCGTACGCGCGTTGCAACTGCTTGCCAGCATGATCGGGCGCCGGCGCAACGTCAGTGTGATCTTCGATCCCGCTGCCGAGACGGCTTATACGGACGGAAAGAGGGTCGTACTGCCGGTGGTGAGCGCTTTGGGCTCGGAAGAACACGGGATCCTGATCAACGGGCTTCTCGACCACGAGTGTGCACACCTGCGGTACACCTGGTTTGATGCGTGGGAGACGCTGAAACGTCAACCGCCAATCACGGGGAAAATCGCGAACATCATCGAGGACGTCTGGATTGAGCGGGAGCAGGCTAGGATTCTGCCTGGCAGCTACCGCAATATCGTGGCGTCGATGGACGTGATGATCCGATTGGGGTGGTACGGCTCGGCGAAGGTTGAGCCACAGGCCCTGCCCAAGCTCTTCACAAACTGGCTTCTCACCGAGATGTTGGGACGGCATTACCGCGACGACCGTCTCGTGCAGTACGCGGCGGCCCATTGCGCGGCGCTATCGAGCCAGGTGGGCCCCCAGCTCGTGGATGCGATGCGCGGGATCGCGGTGCAGGTCGATCAGGTCCATGACACTCACCGGGCGACCCAACTTGCCTGCGAGATCGTCTCCCTTCTTTCGCACGAAGCGAAGCAACAGGCCAAGCACGGTGCCCCATCGCCACTGACGGCGCTGCTTGGTGCGACGGCTCCGAACTTGGGTGAAACTGATCGCGGTCGTGCAATGGTCGCCCTCCTTCAACAAGCAGGTGTGATGTCGAAAGGCGATGCATCTGGTGGCCGACCGTATGGCGCGGCTGAGGGCGAGGGCAGCTTGATCGCTCCGACCGAAGCTGCAGGGCACAAGTACGAGGCGGAGCAGGACGCTGCTCGTGCTGCTGCTGGCCTCGTTGAGCAGACGCTCGGTATGCGGCTGGAGGCGCTACTTGAGGCGCGAACCATGACAGGGGTGACCTACAGCCGAAGCGGCGGCAGGTTAGACGGTAGGCGGCTGGCGGGAATGCGTCTTGGCGCTTTGGACGTGTTTCGCCATGTAAGTGAAGGGGCCGGCCTCAGCACTGCGGTGGCCATTCTGTTGGACACGTCCGGGTCGATGAGCAGGCCGATGGGGGCTATCACGCGCTCCACAGCCGCAGCTGCGATTGCCATTGCCGCGGGGCGGGTGCTCGGTCGGCATGACGTGCCGCTATCACTTCATGGCTTCGGAGATGGTGTCACGCAGTTCAAGGACTTTGGAGACCCTTGGGCACCCACCGAACGATACTGTCTCGTCCATCGGCAAGGGGCGACGAAACTGGAGTTCGGGCTGCAGAGGATCGCGGACCCGCTGCTCGGGAGAACGGAGACCCGTCGGCTCGTACTGGTTGTCACGGACGGCAATCCAGACGACGAAGAGCTATCGCTCGCTGTTGTTGAGGAATTGAGTGCTATCGGTATCGAGTTTGCCTTCCTCTTCGTGGGTTCCGATGGGGACAGCTTTGAACACCGCCTCCTCGGCAGGAGCTATGAGGTCTCCAGAGCTCGAGATGTCTCGGGCTTCGCGGCAGCGATCTTCGAAGCCATTCAACGTGCTGTCTGAGAGGTAATCGTACACAGATAGTCCCACTCTACGCCCAGCGTCCTGCTACCGCAGGCCTGGGCGTTTTCATTGATAGGCCCTGCAACGCCCTTCTCACCTGCAATGTGGTCGCGGTGTAGTCCGCCGCGCTCGTCAACCTCGCGCAGATCCGGCCCGCCATTCCCGATTGTGTCGGCGACGCGAATTTAGGAGTCTTGCATGTCAGAAGGTCAAGAGAATCTCACCGGCTACCCTGGTTTGGATCCCAGCCGGCCGGTTCATGAAAACAACAAGAGGATCCTGCTTGAGGCCCTGCGCGCCTTTGGCGCGGTGAGTGCCACGGTCTCGTACCAGGGCTACGGAGACTCGGGAGGTGCCGAGGATGTCTCCATCGTGTTTCCCGATGGAGTATCGCCCCCGGAGACCATGGACGTTCTGATCTTCGCGGAGACGCGAGAATTGCAAGGCACAACTTGCGCGCCCCAGACGATGTCACTCGAGGATGCCCTGCGAGAGTATGTCGAAGCGACCCTTAATCGGCTTCATCCAGGGTTCGAAAACAACGAGGGTGGAAGTGGGGAGGCTCGATTCACGTGGGAAGACGATACCATCGTCCTCTCTCATATCGACTACTACGTGGAATCGGATCACACGGAGACCGTGCTATGAGGGCGCACGTTTCCTTGGCATCGTGGCCCGGTGCGACATTGTCTGGCGCGATGGAACAAGCTTGCCGAGGCATGTGGGAGCCGCTCTTCGGCGAGCTGTCGGTAACACACGTGCAGCTGGCCCCGCAAATCCGAACGGTTCTCGACCTGGAGGTGGCGGACAAACTCAAGCTCGACCATCCCAATACTCGGTTTCGCCTCCACGCGAATGTCCGAGTCACCGAGAAGTTCACGCTGGCGGATCTCGCTGGTTTCGAGCGACACATGGACTGGTTCAAGGCCGCCGCCGACGTCAGTCGCGCCCTGGGCGCAACGGCGTACACGGCGCACGCGGGACGCAGGGCCGAGGCGTCTCTCGCCAGGGCGCTCCGCTATGCCCGACAGTGTGCCGACCTCTTCGGTTGCCCGGTCGGGATCGAGGGCGGCTACCCGGATCGCGCCGGTGCCCAGTTGGTGTCGAGCTGGGCGGAGTACCGGGCTGTTTTCGAGTCAGGGGTGCCGTACGCCATCGACCTGTCGCACGTCCACATCCTTTCCGAGGCCAGCGGGGAGCGGCAGGAGACCCTCCTGGCGGAAATGCTGGCGTGCGAGCGGTGTATCGAGGTGCACGTCAGCGACAACGATGGCCTTCGCGACACCCACGAGATCTGTGCCGAGCCTCCTTGGTGGCACTCGTCGCTTGATCACGTGAACGCATCGGCGATCGTCTTCTCCGAGGGACGCCATCGGGGGAGGACAACCGGCGAGTACGTGCCGAGACAAAGAACCTAACGGGGGCGAGGAATGACCGGTGCCCCACGGTCGAGCATGCTCGACCGTGGGGCCCATCCGTTCGGCGCGTTTGTTACGCAGCGCAATGCCATTTACTTCGGCAATGTCAACGGCTACGGCCATCCCTGAAGGAGAGAATGATGTCAGGCACGATGCAAGCTGAAACGACCCTGGTTAGCCTGGGCGATCTGTTCGGCCTCGAAGCGATTCGTGGCTTGAGGTACGGCGTGCCACCCCGCCCCACCCAACAGGATATCGAGGACCTGGTTCCAACCCCTGATCCCGCGTACGTCTTCACGCTTGACGAGGTGCGACGGCTTATCCTCTGGGAGGGTGGGGAAGTGGGGAGAAATCTGATGATCGGAGGCCCCACCGGTTGCGGTAAGTCGTCGCTCATCGAGCAGTTCTGCGCAAGGCTAAACCGCCCTTTGTATCGCTTTGCCTGCCATGGCGGTATGCTGTTCACCGACCTGACTGGGCAAATGACCATCCGGGCTGACGGCTCCACTGGCTTCGTCTACGGGCCCCTCCCGCGGGCGATGCGCGAGGGAGCTGTGTTGCTGCTGGATGAAGGCAATATGGCCCCCCCGAAGGTCGTAGGGGCCCTGAACACGGTGCTGGACGACGGACCGCTGTTCCTCCCGGAGACAGGTGAGCTCATCCAACCGTCACCGCGCTTTCGCGTTGTGGCCACGGGAAATGCGATTTCCCATGGAATGGATGCGGTGCATTACCGTGGAACCGAGCGTCAGAACATCGCCTACTTGCTTCGGTACCTCCAGTTCCAGACGAGCTATAAGACCGCGACGGAAGAAGCGGCAATCCTGCATCGAGCCGTGCCTGGCCTGCCAGGTAAGGTTATTGGGTTGATCGCGGAGTTCGCTCATGAAGTGCGTTCAGGCTTCCTGGAAGGTTCGTCCCCGGTTCCGGTGCCGACTCGCGTCACGAGAAAGTGGGCAGCCGTTCTTCACACGCGCGCGAAGGCATTGCGCAATGATCCCGTCAACGAGATGCTATTCGGACTGAAGTTTGTCTTGACGGACGGGCTGCAAGCCGATCACGCGAAGGCGATCGAAGGTACGCTGTCTCGAATGATCGACAAGCTCACCCTGACGGACGAGGACTTCAAGACAGGCGTTGGCATTCCGGCGACGATCCCGGCGCAGGAGGACCCGACCATGGAGCTCGTTGTGTTGCTCAATCCAAACCGAGGAGGCAAGAACGAGATCCGAGTGTGGGTGCTGGGGTCTTGTGACAGAACAGGCAAGACATTCACCGCCAGTGCTGGGATCACTCCTTTCACACCGTTTGTGCCGAAAGAGGACATATCCCGCCAGGATGCAATGATCGCGTTGCAGCAGAAGCTCAACCAACGTGGGTATGTCCACTGTCTTGACGTGAAACTCGGACCTTCCGTCGGTATCGAAGCCGCAAGGCGAGCGACGGATGCCTTCACTAAGGCGGTGGCTGGTGCGAAGCCGGTCGCAGTATCGTCGCCTGCGGTGCGAGACATCGTTTCCGCCTTGTGCAAGGCCAGTGGCACGCAGGTGGAACTCGTGATGAACTAACCCCCCAGACCTGTTCTCTTCCCAGGAAGAGACAGGTCTTTTTCAATTCTTCCGTCGGAAGCGTCGGTCGACCCCAGGGCGGCGAGCCGATCCCCGCCGGAACCTGTTCGATAGAAAAAGCAACTTTTCATCCGGAAGGCCCGCCAGGCTGTCCCAGTGACCTGAAGGGGGATCCGGCAAGGCTGGCGCCGCACCCCTCCGTTTTGTACCGCACGCAAAGCCATCTGCCTTGGCAATGTGAACCGCTGAGCCCACCGGGCCAGCTCGCCATAGGAGATCGCCATGTCAGTGCAAGAGCAGAACCCCGCATCCACATTGCTGGAGCAGGTAGAACTGGTGGTGTACAAGACCAGGCTTGTCACGCCCAATCGGGACACCGGAGAAGGTGGACGAAGCGGCAGCCGGATCGAAAAGGTCCTGCAGTCGTGTTTCGACCCCCAGATCCTGCGTCCGCTCGGCAAGAAGAAGATGGAAGCCTTCCGCCTGTGCCGTAACTTCGGTACGAAGTTGGAGGGGCTCGGGGCGTGGGCCGTCGCCCAACGGGACACCCCGGACCTTCTCGAACGGCTTGGCCGCATACGGGCGGAGTGGGACGTGCTGGCGCTCGAGCTAGCGGAGTCGATGTCGACGAAAGTTGAACAATGGGCAGCACAGCACCCGGCCGATGCCAACGAAATTCGCGCGTTAGCCCCCACGAGGCAAGAAGTCCTGGAGTCGACGTCCTTCTTCTACACCTCGTTCCGTATCAACGCCGCCGATGTCAAGGATGGTGGAGGCCTTCTCACCGAGCTGTCAGGTCTGGCGGGGCAAGCGTTGCGAGAGTTCGCGGATGTGTTGCGCGATGCGTCCCTTCACAAAGCAACCGGGGCGTCGTATCGCAAGGGTGTCAAAGAGGTCCTGCGCAGGATCGAAAGTAAGGCCAAGTCGTTGGCCTTCCTGGATCCGGTGATTGCCGAGGTTGCGAGCATGCTGGAGAGCACGCTCGCGTTGTTGCCGGCCGATGGGATCATCGACGGGCCCAAAGCCGTTCTGGTGAAGTCGCTCGTCGACCAGTTGCTCAACCCACGACGACTCGCTTCGCATGGCTTCGAGAAGCTGGCGGAAAGGACACCCGGACAGCCTGCGCCATCCAATGGTGCCGGGATGCCGCCGGCAACCGCCCCCGCGATGCCCGCAGCTGCCACGGATCCGATCGGCTTCGACGCAGCATCGGTCTACTCGTTCTGATCGGCCGCTGGGCAATTACCGGGAAGCCGGTGATACATCTAACCCAAAGGACTCGATTGCTTCGGCGACGGGTCCTTTTTTTAATTGCGCCGCCGACCGCCCAATAAAAAACCCGACATCGCTGTCGGGCCTTCTATCCATATTCCATGCTTTGCATGTCGCGATCACCGTGGCCGGTGGCAATGTCATCGTCGCGGTTCGATGACCTCAGGAGGATTTGAACTCATGGTAGTGACCGGCTTCGTCAAAGTCAACAGGCCAATAAAAAAACATCTTACGAGGAGAAAATATTGACACGCTAGAATGTCATGCCTAACATGGGACGCAACAAGGTAACGGAGGATGCCTCGAGGTTGAGGGGTGGTGCCGGAGATGGAGAAGCGGAGAAAAACCGAGATCCTGTTGCGCTGTTTGGCACAACTGCATCAAAGTGGCCCGGTGAGCTTGGAGAGCCTGGTCGCGACTGCTGGCTGCTCCCGGCGAACCATGTTTCGGCTCCTCGACGAAGCGAAAGTGGTCTATGGCGTCGAACTGCTGTTCGTTCGTGACGTGGGATACAGGGTCGAGAAATGGGGCGTGCTGAATGCCGACGCCGTCGTGGCGATGTACGCACGACCCCGTGACAACGGCGAGCGGTGATGGACGCAATGTTTGAGGCGACCGAGCTCTTCCGCTTCAATGCAGCGGTCCCAGAGAGCAATGACTTTGATATCGCGGACATTGCAGAGCGGCTGTCGCAAATTCCGCTGCAGCCCGGGAAGAGTCCGCAGTCATGCAGCCTGGCGGAGCACGCAGTCCTCGTGAGTGTCCTAGTTGACCCGCCCTTCGGTCTGCAGGGGTTGCTGCACAAGGCGTCCTCGGCATACCTCGCGACAGGGCAGGAGCGTGACCGGAATGCGTGCGGCCCGGCTGACCTGTACCACCGACTTCAAGCAGCCATCCTCGGCCGGTTCGGATTGCCGGCGACGATCGTTTCCCAAGTACGCCTGGCGAGCGCTTTGGCTATCGCTATTGAGACGAGACCGGAAGTGCCGTCGTGGATCGCTACCCCAGCTGGCTCCGCGTGCAGGACCCGCGAACTCGGGGGGCGAGGACGGTTGCATCCGAGGCAGGCGAAGCGCCTGTTTCTGGAGCGGTTCGAGAGCTGCATAGCCTACGCGAATGCGAACACTCATAACTTGCCGGCGTCAGAGACGACGCCGCAGAATCGGAGATCCTCATGCAACACGCTAGCCAGGTCAAACTGACCACGTTGTCTCCCGATCAAATGCATGTCCTGCGTCAGGAGGTCGTGATAGCGCTCGGCAAGGTTCGGGACGCGGGCGTCGAGAGGATCATCAACTGGAACGGGCGCGAATTGGTCCTGACCAGGACCGAAGGCAAGCGCGCGGACGCTGCGCTTGAAAGGCCCGGCTGTTTGGGCGTCTACAACGCGAACTCGGACATCGACGCAACGCTTGCCGACCTGATTGAGGTCATCGAGCCGAGCGCACCGGCGCGTGCGTCACGGGTACCGCGGAGCTCGCGATGAACCAGATGGAGCTCTTTCCGTACGTGGCGGCAGCTTACGCGGAGTCGAGAGGCGACGCCCTCTCCAACGGTGACCTGTATGAGCAGGTTGCGGTGCGAGCCGGGTTGTCCAAAGCAACTTTGGACGCGAAGGTGCCGATCGGACAGGCACAAGCGATGCACCGTCCGGTGCCCCGAACGATTCGCTGGGTCCAGCAAACGCTCAAGCGCATGGGCGTCATCGAGCGCGTCGCGGATGAGAAAGGCGTCTGGCGCCTCGCAGAAGACGCGCGGGCAAAGCTGAAGCGGGTGGAAACGGGGGCCAAGCTTCTCGCGTTCAGCACTGACCTGGGCGTCGCGATTTGGGCGCGAGCCCAGGACATCTTCCCACACCTCGATGAGCCTATTGCCCTGTGCGTGACGTCGCCGCCGTACCCGCTGCGCCAACCGCGTGCGTACGGTAACCCGACCGAAGCGCAGTTTGTGGACTTCCTCTGCGAGGTACTGGAGCCGATCGTACGCAACCTCGCTCCGGGCGGGAGCATTGTGCTCAATATCGGGAATGACGTATTCCTCGAGCGCAGTCCGGCGCTGTCGATGTACGCAGAGCGGATGCTACTGGCTCTGCACGATCGTCTAGGTCTGTCGCTCATGAACCGCATCCCTTGGGTGAACCTCAGCAAGCCACCCGGTCCAACCTTGTGGGCGTGCGTCAAGCGCGTGCAGCTGGCCAGCGCCCACGAGCTGGTCTACTGGCTCACCAATGATCCAGCGCGGGTCCGTGCGGACAACCGCCGCGTGATGGAAGCTCACACGGCGCGCCACATGGAGCTTCTCGCCCGGGGCGGCGAGTCGCGCTCCGCGGTCTATGGGGACGGTGCCTATCGGATTCGGCCGGGATCCTTCGGCCAGAAGACACTAGGCCGGCTGCCCCGGAATGTCCTGATCAAGGGCCACGCCTGTGCGGATACTCGGGCGTATCGGCAGTACGCGGCTCAGCAGGGGCTCCTGCCCCACGGCGCGACCCAACCCACATCCATTCCGGACTTCTTCGTGCGATTTCTCACCGAGCCCGGCGACCTGGTAGTCGACCCGTTCGGCGGAACGGCGCGGACGGGCCTCGCAGCTGAGCGTCTGGGCCGGCGTTGGATCATCAGCGAGTGGATCCTGGAGTACCTCCGCGGCGCGGCAGGCCTCTTCCAATCGGCTGCCGGATTCTCGCTCAATCCGGCCCTTCAGCACGGAGGCAGATGATGACTCGGACCGGACCGAAGCCCCGAATGCGCCTTCATCCCTCGGCCCACACCTGGGTCTGCTACAGCGGCTCTTGGACAGATCCGACCGTGGTGGCTTGCAATTACCAGATGGCGCGTGCGTTTCGGCGTTGGAAGGAGAAGGTGCGCGGCCAGCTCGGACGTCAATGGGAGGCGCCGTAGGGCGAAATGGCATGGTCGTCGCAAGGACACGAGGCCCCTTAGGAGAGTGCGGTGGCGCAAGCTTCACCAATTGAATGGACGGACGAGACCTGGAATGTTGTTCGGGGCTGCAATCGCGTTTCGCCCGGTTGCATGCACTGCTACGCAGAGGTCTCCGCAGCCCGCTTCTCGAAAGAGGGCATGCCCTATCACCGGCTGGTCCAGGCCACATCTCAGGGCCCCAAGTGGACAGGGGAGGTTGCGCTCGTACCTGAGTTGCTGGGGTACCCGCTTTCGAAGCGCAAGCCTCATCGGATCTTCGTCAACAGCATGTCCGACCTGTTTCACGAGGCGGTGCCATTCGAGTTCATCGCCGCAACCTTCGGTGCGATGGCTCTAGCGGAGCACCACACCTTCCAGATCCTGACGAAGCGCGCGGAGCGCATGCGGGCTTTCTTCGACTGGATCCAGCACGAAGGCGCCGCCAGGAATGGTCCGGCTCAGCTCTGCATCAGCCAGTTGCTCCGTGACGCCGAGTCGCTTCCGAAATCGGCCGAGAAGCGTATGAGGCATGCCGAGGTGGAAGGCATCCAATGGCCCCTCCAGAACGTCTGGCTCGGCGTCAGCGCCGAGAACCAGGATGCGGCCAACGAGCGGATCCCCACACTGCTGCGGACGCCGGCTGCTATCCGCTGGGTGAGTATCGAGCCGCTACTGGGACCGATCGACCTGGAGCAGGTGAAATGGTGGAGGGACCGAGACCACCATGTGGATGTTCTGCGCGGGGGCTACTGGACCAATGGTCCGCTAACCTCGAACATGTCATGGCGCCCCGGTGACCGCCAGGGACACTTCGTGAATCACTCCGACTTCCCGGCATGCCTCGACTGGGTAGTCGTGGGTGGGGAGTCCGGCAAGAACGCCCGGCCAATGCATCCACTGTGGGTGCACACCCTGCAGGCTCAGTGCAAGGCCGCGGATGTCCCGTTCTTCTTCAAGCAGCACGGGGTATGGCGGGAGGCGAGCGCCATCGCCAGCGACGTCACGCTGCCAGCGGAGGACTGGGCGTTCGTCCAGGCTGATGGAAAGGCCTTCTACGGTCACGAAGCGTTCCGAGCAAAGGACCCAGACGGCGTGCTCATGGCGCGCATTGGCCGGGAGCGGGCAGGGTACGAGCTCGGCGGCGTCGTGTACCGCGAGACGCCGATGGCGATGGCCGCCTGATGGTGTGAACGCAATCACGAACACTCACCTGGACGAAACCATGTGCGCATTGGTCCGTTACGTTGGCATGGCGCGCAGCCAGCTGGCCGGTGAGAAACCACACGGTAGACCTTGTGAGCAGAAGGAATCCCATGAACGGAATGGAAAGCCAAGCCACACGGGTGGTGGAGCGGTTCGGAACACGGTTCTTGACCTCCGGTGCGATCAAGGCAGTCAAAGAGACATTGCTCGGCGGATCGCAGCTCTACTTGTACGAGGAGGCCACCAACATCGGCCAACGCGGGACGCTAGTCGTTGGCATCGCACCGGATACGCTAGCCGGCCAATTCGGCTGGCATGTGGAGAATGGCATGAGCAATGAGCCCAATCGTGTCGTGCGGATCGTCGACAAGGGCCTCGTCACCTATCTGAAGCCCCAAGCCGTCAAAGCGCTCCGGGAGACATTGCTCGGAGGCTCGGAGGTCTACCTGGTCGAGGACGCTGCGAGAAGCTGGCAAAAGGGGACGCTCACCCTATCGCTGCATCCGGATGTCGTCGCAGCCGAACTGGGGTGGATCAACAATCGGAACCTCCTGGGCACACAATGACCCTTCACCCAAGCGATAGCAAAGCGTCTTTCGACGAAGCCGCATGGCGCGATGCATGCGACAGTGCCGCCAAGGAGGCTAACCGCGGGTCCGGCCAATCCTACGACTACTACGTCGATCGATTCAGCGCAGATATCGACCGCGGGCTGCACGTCTTCAACGAGGCGGACCGACCCAGGGCGCTCGAGATCGCCCAAGAATGGGGCTACGAAACTGCGGAGGAGCGCGAAGAAACGCGCCAGTGGAATTCCAGGAACGGCTACTGCTCCCATGGCATAACACTCGGGTGTTGTCCCGCCGGCTGTGGCTCCGGACCGGATGACTGAATCGACGTCGAAATGTCGCGTCCGAGTGAATTTATACGCTTCGCCGTCGCCATAATCGACCCATCCAGTTACGTCGAACTACAAGGGGCGGGTATGCGCCACAAGGTCTATCTGAACGGAGTACCGACCGGTACCGTGGACACGGAAACGATGACGGCGTTACGACGCGCAGTCCGATCCGACCCGAGCGTCTACATGCGTCAGTTCTCCCTCCTTACCGCAGTCGCCGGACGCGTCTTCGCACTGCTAGCCTGCCTGGCTCTGCCGCTCTCCATTTGGCTGGGGCTGAGTTACGTCATCGTCTACCCGCATGCCGTCGCAGACACCCTCAGTGGGCTCCTGCATGATCAGACCGTCCTGTTGGAAGGCTCATCCACCTTCCTGATCGCGTACCTGGTAGTGGACCTGCTCATCGGCGCGGTCGCGATCTTCCTGATGCCGGACGCCTTCGGTCTGGCCAACGCCTTTGCGGATGCCCTGCATCAACGGCTGCGCCATCACCTCGGAATCACGGGAGAAGGCCGGCTCACCTTGGCTTTGGAGCGAGGCGAAGCCGAGCTCTCCACTACCCCGGGTCGCCCGAAATCGACCGGGCTCGCCAGAGGGGTTTAGCCGGCGCGCAGCGCCTCCCGTGCTGCGAAGCAGCTCCCCTGTGGCGAAGCCACGTCCCCCGGCGCGTAAGCGCCTCCCCAGCCGCGTCAGCGGCTCCCCCGGTCGCGTAGCGACCCGGTTCCGGTGCTGCTGGTAGGGGTAGTTGGTGGGACCAATCTTTTATCTGGACCACCTCGACAGATCAGTCGACCTGACACCACCTTGCGAGGCAGACGTGAACCTCTTGGAGCCTGGAGATGACCATCGAATCAACTGAACTGAAGCACCAGGCCCGGATCGAGGCGCTTACCGATATCGAGTGGGCCTTGCAACAGCGCTCCGATCACCAACGGCTCGCCGGTGCGCTTCGGATCCTCCCTTCCACCGCTTTGTCGTCCATTGTCTTCGGGACGTTCGCGGCGGTCCTCGCTCAACGGTCCTCGCTCAACTCATCGGCTACTTTCTTTTCGAGAAGTCCGCCAACGGGACCATGTACTGGGTCGCGCGGTGCATGGGGTTCCTTCTTGGCTTCTCGGCGTACTTCTGGGCGCTCCGGTGCCTGCGGAAGATGGATGGGTACGCATCAAAGCTCGACGAGCTCCTTATGGCATACGAACCCCTCGATACCCAGGCCTATCGGACGCTTCAGGAGAAGACCGACCACTCTCGGTCGCTCCGGACAGAGTTCGTTCTCGACTAGCTGAGAGAAGAGCACACCGCCCTGGCCAAAGGCCAGTGGGACCAGAAGAAGCCGCTGCGCTTCCTCTCGCGCCGCATCTAGCAAACATCGCTCGATCCCCAAGCTCCTAGATCCTGGAGGAGCCAGTCGATCAGGCCCAAAGAACTCGGCTAATACCGCACCCATGACCACGACGAAGATCCCGCGCAGAACCATCGAGCACTTTCACACGATAGCGGCTCGAAAGAGCGGGGTGACTGGCTGGGAGCCATACGCCTACGAACGGATTGGGGACGCTCTTGTCATGAAGGGTGGCGTGCCCCGGATACTCACGGCCGGACCGAGAAAGGGAGACAAGACCTGGGACAGGGCGACCGCCACACAGGTGGTGGTGACCGACTTTGAGGCCGACCAGGAGGCCCAGCAGGAAGCCCTGCGGGAAGCCGTGGAAGAGAAGAGGTAAGGGCGGAACGGATCGAAACCGGGGAGACGCATCTCCGGCTTTTGGCTGGCGATTTCCTCACGAAGCGCGGAATCGCCGTGCCCGAGGCACCGGTGGTTGCTCCCACTCGACTGCGTCACGCCGACCAGGCCGAAACCGCCTAGCGGCAACCGGTCACCGAACGATCAACTCTCCAGAGGACAACTATGTGGTTCCGAAATCTCACTATCCTTCGTGTTCGCAATTTCCGCCACACGTCTGAGGCCCTTGAATCGATGCTGGGGAAGCAGGCATTTCATTCCTGCAGCGAACTCGAGCTTGCAGCGCAGGGGTGGGCGCCACCGCGCCAAGCCGGTCTCGCCCACACCGTAGGCCGGCAGATCCTTCTGCATCTGTGCTTCGAAAAGAAGCTTTTGCCCAATGCCGTGATCAATGAAGTCGTGAGATCACGTGCGGCCGAGATTGAAGAGCAGCTGGGGTTCAAGCCTGGCCGCAAGCAGATGCGCGAACTCAAGGAGCAGGTGATCGAGGAGCTGATTCCACGAGCCTTCAGCATCAAATCGACAGTCGCCGTCTGGATCGACCCGGTGAGCGGCTGGCTCATCATCGACAGTGCGAGCCGCCAGAAGGTCGACGCTGTCGTCGGCATGCTCTTCAAGTGCATTGATCCCCTCAACGCCGTCACTTTGCAGACGGCGCTCTCCCCTGTGGCCGCCATGACGGGGTGGCTCGCAAGCGACACCTCGCCGGCCGGCTTCACCGTCGATCAGGATGCGGAGTTGCAGAAGGCAGACGAGAACAAGGCAAGTGTGAAGTTCTCCCGGCACGTGCTGCAGGCGGAGGAGGTCGCTCGACACATCTCCGCAGGCAAGCGGTGCACGCAATTGGCCATGACCTGGAATGACCGGATCTCATTCGTGCTTACGGAGAACCTCGCACTGAAGCGGGTAGCGCCCCTGGACGTTGTCAAGGAACGGGCAGCGTCGGAATCGCAGTCGGATGACGATCTCTTCGATAGCGACTTCACTCTGATGTCGGGGGAGCTGGCAGGAATGCTGGCAGCCCTGGTGGAAAGCTTGGGTGGCGAACGGTCCGGCGAGGAAGAGGACGCCGACATCCAGTCGCTCACTGAGACAGCCGAAGCGTGACATCACCTGCAGGAGACCAATAACCGTGGCGAAACAACTGATCATCACCGAGAAACCATCTGTTGCCAAAGACATCGCGGCGGCCTTGGGTGGTTTCTCGCGCAAGGACGGGTACTACGAGAGCGACCGCGCAGTCATCGCACCCGCTCAAGGGCACCTGGTCGAAATCGTTGTGCCGAACGACCACGCGACAACGCTGTCTCGGCTCCCGGTGATACCGCCGGCCTTCGGTCTGGAGGCCCTCCCGAAGACCACCCAGGTCCTGAAGAATTTGGTACGGCAGATCAACCGCCCCGATGTCGACGCCATCGTCAATGCGTGCGACGCGGGACGCGAGGGGGAACTGATCTTTCGTCGTATCGTCAGCTATGCCAAGTCGAAGAAGCCCATCCAGCGGCTGTGGTTACAGTCAATGACCGCGGAGGCCATTCGTACAGGGATGAAGTCGCTGCGGTCCGACGCGGAGATGATCCCGTTGGCGACCACAGCGCGCTCCCGTGCCGAGGCGGACTGGATCGTCGGGATCAACGGCTCCCGGGTTATGGCATGCCTGACGGGCGTCACGACGCCGGTCGGTCGGGTTCAGACACCGGTTCTCATGCTCACGGTCGAACGCGAGGAGGCGATTCGCAACTTCGTCCCTCGCCAGTACTTTGAAGTCCGTGCCACCATTGGACTCCCCGCGGGCAGCTATGTCGCGAAGTACCACGTGCCGGACGACCAACGGGCAGCAGGTGAAGCTGCTGAGCGCCTCTGGGATAGAGCGACGGCGGACACCATCGTCGCCGCGTGCGGTGCCGCTGCTCCCAGCAGGATTGTGGACACGGCCAAGCCGGTCAAGAAGTCGGCCCCATCGCTCTTCGATCTCACGACACTGCAGCGCGAGGCGAACAAGCGCTTCGGCTTCTCGGCCAAAGAGACGCTCGACATTGCCCAGGCGCTCTATGATCGACACAAGGCGTTGACCTACCCGCGGACGGACGCCAAGGCGCTTCCGGAAGACTATGTTGATACGGTCAAGAAGACAGTTGCCGCCTTGGGTGAGCAGCGGTATCAGCGCGAAGCGGGTCCCATCCTGGCGAACGATTGGGTAAAGCCAACGAAAAGGGTATTTGATAACAAGAAGATCTCAGACCACTTTGCAATCATCCCCACCGGGGCGTTGCCGGCAGATCTGTCGGATGCCGAAGCGAAGATCTACGACCTGGTCGTTCGTCGCTTCCTCGCCATCTTCTATCCGGACGCGGAGCGGATGCAGACCAGGCGCGAGACCACAATCGTCGGCCACCTGTTCGTGGCCACAGGTTCCGTGCTGCGGACGCTCGGCTGGCTCGCTGTGTATGGGGAGACGGACGGGGAAGAAGGGGACCCGCTTGCGACATACTCCCCCGGTGATCCGGCAAAGACGGAGTCGGTCCAGGTGCATGAAGGGAAGACGCAAGCGCCCTCGCGATTCACAGAAGCCGCCTTGCTGGCCGCGATGGAAACCGCCGGAAAGGACCTCGAAGATGCCGATCTGCGCGACGCCATGGCGGAGCGAGGCCTCGGAACCCCGGCGACACGTGCGGCAACTATCGAGAAGCTCCTCGGTGACGCCTATCTGACCCGTGTGAAGGAGAAGAAGTCCGTCCACCTGGTGCCCACCGATAGGGCATTCGGTCTGCGCGATCTCCTGGTCAAGCTCGATGCCCAAGCACTGATGTCCGCGCAGACTACCGGGGAATGGGAGCACCAGCTCCTGCTCATGCAGAGCCGGCAGTACGATCGGCAAACGTTCATGCAGGGGATCAAGGACCTGACGACACAACTCGTCACCACGGCACGGGAGCGTGCACCGAGCGTCAAGTCTGCCGCGGCCGCAGTGGAGGCCGTCTGCCCATCATGTGGCGGGCAGCTTGAGGATGATGTTCGGACGCACCGCTGTGCCAGCTGCGACTTCTCGATCTGGAAGACGGCCTTTGGGCGCGCCCTGTCCCCGGAGGAGCTGACCCAGCTGCTCACGCAGCGCCGTACCGACCTGCTATCCGGCTTCATCAGCACGAAGACAAAGCGGCCGTTCAGTGCCTACCTCGTTCTCAACGATGAGTTCAAGGTGACCGCCGAGTTCCCGCCGCGCGAAGCGCAAGGACACTCAGGCTCGAGAGAAGGCAAGATCTGTCCGCAATGCGGCGCCCCAATGCGCTTGCGGCCAGGGCGGAACGGGCAGTTCTGGGGGTGCACCGCCTATCCTACCTGCAAACACACGGAGAATGCAGCCGTCACCACAAAGGGGGCCGCATGAACCGCGTCGGATCGAATCAATCCCGGCCAGCATCCACACAGCGGCCGACCTGGCGGGCCGCAATCAAGCTCACGGCAGCTGGGGCCGGGGGGACCGCGCTGGCAGTCGCCATTGTTGGTGCCGCCTTCGATCACTGGTGGGAAATCATCGCGGCCATGCAGTTCGGCTTCTGGGCGAACATCCTTGCGAGCTGGCTCGCTTCCAGCGTGACGGCCTGCCTCATGGTCTTGCAACACCTATCCGAGAGCGGGACGGGTTCGCGGGCCGGTCGGCTCGACTCGGTGCCCCGAAGTCATTGGGCGATCGGAGCGGTAGCCAGCATCACCGCGATGCTGTTCGCGCTGGCGCAGGTCTGTGCCTATGCGGACCGGCCACCTGTGACCGCGACCGAATATCTGGCGGTCGTTGTCATGTGGCTAGCCGTACTTTGTACGTCCTCGTGGACGGCCGTCCCGTTTCTCCCGAAGTCAGACTCTTGGGCATAGCGGACACCGGCCGCACGTCTCGACGTTGGCCGGGCATGGACGCCTGGTCCAGCGTCTCTCCCCCAGTTTCCCGCGCAGTTCCCGCAACAACTGCGTAAGCACAAAAAACACCGTAGCAGCAAAATTATACTTGCGCTCGGCGCCGGCCTCCCTATAATTGGTGTCACCATGACACCGAATTAGGGGAGCGTCTGATGTCTGTCGCAACGCCGAGCACTCGTCCCGATCCGTCGCTCAAGGCCATGGCCGAACGGAAGGTCCCGGGCGTCAACAAGCACACAAACTTCTTCGTGGATCCACTCCTGATCCAGGTCCGCCCGGGTTACAACCGCCGCTTCATGCGGCCGGCATTGCGGGAGCACATCGATTCGCTGAAGGCCGTCATGCGGCGAGGGGGCCGGATCCCGGCGATCGACGTCACGGTCGAGGACGGGGTGATCTACGTCGAGGAAGGCCACTGCCGTCTGCACGCGGCCGTTGAGTTGATCAAGTTGGAAGGGCACCAGATCAAGCTGGAGGTCCGGCAGTTCAATGGCTCACCATACGAACGTCTTGCCTACATGGACACGAGCAGCAACGGCCTGCGTCTGATCCCGCTGGAGCAGGGGATCCTCTACTCGGACATGATGAGCTTGGAAGGCGCGTCGCATGCCGATGTCGCGGCGAGCGTGGGCCGGTCAGAGCAGCACGTGCGAACGATGGTGCAACTTGCAGCGTTTGGGCCCGAGGTTCAGCAGTTGCTCATCGACGACAAGGTAAGGGCACACGTCGTACTAAACGTGCTCGCTCGCTTCAAGGGCGATCTCGACAAGGCGACGAAGTTCCTGGTGGCATCTGTCAGGGCCGCGGAGGCGTCCGGCGATGGCCGCATTACCAACAAGTCGATCGCCGGACCGGCGTTACCGAAGCGGGTCATTGGGTCGGTCGTGTCATCGCTGGATCGCATCGCCGCAACCATTCCCGCGGAAACGCGAAGCCTCCTGATCAAGGACATCGGGAAGTACACGGAGGAGGGTACCGAGACCGCGATGGTCAGCCTTCCCGTGAACTGCGTTGCAAGCCTCCTGGACATGCTTGCGGCTGTAGACGAGCACAAGGCGCGTTTGGCGGATCGTGACGCCAGGAAGCAGCGGAAGGCTACTAAGGCGGCCGCGAACGCGGAGCCCCTCGGCACGCGTACGGACGTCGATCCCCGCCAGGGGAGCCTGCTGCCCGACGGTGACGGTGAAGTCGCTGCCGATTCGAGTCTCGCGGTGGAGGCGTGACTGCTGGAGCGTCGGCCGTGTTGGTCCGGCCCCGGCGTACCCGCCACGGATACGGCATCTCTTGCTGAGGTCGCCGGGCCGCAGTTCCGGCCGATTCGATCGCCCCTGGGGGGCAGCAAAGCACAAAGACGTAAATGATCGGAGATCGCAATGCGCATTGCCTGGCGCCAATCGAAGCTTGAGTCGAATCCCCTCGCCGACAAGGCCACAACGCAACTCGCGTGCGACGCGCATGCGATCGAGTGCGGGGAGATGTTGGGGGATACCGCTGTACCGGAGACCGACACGCCGTCGCACTCGGCAACTACTGCTCCACGGAGATGAACGGAATGACGGCCGACCTGTACCAGAACGAGATGGCGGCGGACTTGTTCCGCAATGCTCTCGGCATTGCCAATCGCAATGGCTATGCGACGCTTGACGAGGTTCTTGACGCAGCGATCCAATCCCGCTCGACGCCACAGCAAGGGCCCGATGTTGAACTGATGCTGCGCGAGACGGTTCCGGGGGGCAGTGTATGCGACCCGCAGAAGGTGTGCGATGCCATTCGGGAGTGGGTGGCGAAGAACGCGATGCCCGTCTCCTCGCTGGAGCAAACGGAACCCTGCAAAGCGCGGCGGCTCGTCGCTGCCGACGACATGTCCGACCTGGCCATGTTCAATGCTCAGTGCGAGGACAGCGATGCGGACGGCTACACGGTCTCGAAAGAATCCATGAGGCGGCTCGCCGAGCTTGGTCTGGTGCAATCCCTTGGCTTCGGCCGCTACGGTGTTACCTCGTTCGGCTCGTGGTTAATCGAGTCGCACATGGACCAGGCGCCATCGCTGCCATTGCGGACCGTCGCAGATCGCAATGCCGCCTCGGACGAAAAGAGCCCGGGAGGTGCAGCTTGATCCGCGACCAGTTCCTACTGGACATTGCGCCCGAACTTATCGTGGACAACTTCGCGGGCGGCGGCGGAGCTAGTTGCGGCATTGAGCTGGCCCTCGGCCGGCACGTTGACATTGCCATCAACCACGACCCCGAAGCCGTGGCGATGCACGCCATGAACCATCCGCAGACCGAGCACCACTGCGAGAGCGTGTGGGACGTGGACCCGATCAGGGTCACGCGCGGCCGGCCGGTGGGCCTGGGCTGGTTCAGCCCTGACTGCAAGCACTTCAGCAAGGCCAAGGGCGGCAAGCCACGCGACAAGAACATCCGGGCGCTGGCGTTTGTCTCGCTCCGCTGGGCACTCCTGACGGAAATGCGCGTCATGATCCTGGAGAACGTCGAGGAATTCGTCACGTGGGGCGCTTTGATGGAAGTAGCGCCCGGCCACTTCCACCCCGACCCTGCTCGGAAAGGGGAGACGTTCCTGGGCTTCGTCGCCATGCTCACGACGGGCATTGCGGCGGACCACCCAGCGTTCGCTGAGGCCTGCGAGGCGTTGGGCCTAGATCCTCAAGGCGCCCTGGCCCAGCGCCTACTTCATGGACTGGGATACAAGGCTGAATGGCGCGAGCTGCGTGCGTGCGACTACAGTGCGCCGACCATCCGCAAGCGCCTGTTCTTCATCGCGCGCCGCGACGGTAAGCCTATTGTCTGGCCGGAACCAACCCACGGGGCCCCCGGCAGCCCGGCGGTCAAGGCCGGCAAGCGCAAGCCCTGGCGGACGGCGGCCGAGTGCATTGACTGGTCCATCCCCTGCCCGTCGATCTTCGAACGCGCCCGCCCCCTGGCCGAGGCCACGCGGCGTCGGATCGCGCGCGGCCTGCGCCGCTACGTTATTGATTCGGCCGAGCCGTTCGCCGTCCGATTGCCTGAAAGCATCGCGGCGCCCTTCACCACGGAATGCGCCAACGCCTCAATGCAGCGCACGTTCCACGCCAATGAGCCTCTGCGCACCCAATGCGCCGAGGTCAAGGGCGGTCACTTCGCCCTGGCTGCAGCCACCTTGGTGCAGACCGGCTACGGCGAGCGCGCCGGCCAGGCGCCCCGCGCGCCCGGGCTCGACAAGCCGCTCGGCACGGTCGTGGCCGGTGGCGCCAAGCACGCGCTCGTGTCCGCCTTCCTGGCCAAGCACTACGGCGGCAACTACACAGGCCCCGGCGTGCCGCTGTACGCCCCGGTCGACACCATCACGACCACCGACCACCATGCCCTGGTGGCGGCCCAGCTGGTCGGCTGCGGCGGCCGGGCCGGGCAAAGCCGGCCGCGTGACGCGGGCGAGCCGATGCAGACCATCATGGCGAAGGGTGACACGTGCCTGGTCACGTCGAACCTCATGGTGAACACGACCGGCCATTCAGGCGGCGCCGCGACGGCGCCTGTGCCCACGCTGACGACCGGCAATCATGTGGCGGAGGTCCGCGCCTTCCTGGTGAAGTACTACAGCGAAGGCGGCCAGCACCAGGACTGCCGCGATCCGATGCACACCATCCCCACCAAGGACCGCATCGGCCTGGTGACGGTGGCCGGCGAGGAATACCAGATCGCCGACATCGGCATGCGCATGCTGGAGCCGCACGAGCTGTACGCGGCCCAGGGCTTCCCGGCCAGCTATGTCATCGCGCCCGTGATCGACGGTCGCCGGCTGCCGAAGCATGCCCAGGTGCGCATGTGCGGGAACAGCGTCAGCCCGCCGATGGCGGCCGCGCTGGTGCGCGCGAATGTGCCCGAGCTGGCCAGCTGGTCGGCACGTGAGGCGAAGGAACGGAGGATGGCGGCATGATCTCCTGAGTCGCTCGCTTTACGCAATCCGCCAGGCGCGCCGATGAGCTCCTAGATTTGGCCGCCTGCCGACATCCTTTCCGTTGGGCAACCCTTTGAGGCATCATGACCAAGTACGAAAAGCTCGACGTCCTGATCCTGAGAATGATCGGCGACCGGCCGCAATCCTTCTCAGAAATCTGGTCGCACGAGATTGCAGACGAGTGTACGCGCATCGCCGAGGATGACACCAAGGCACGACGCCTGTCGGCTTGGCGCGCCGTCGATGCAGATCGCGTCCTCGACCGCCGGCTGCAGGCTCTGCGCAAGGCCGGGAAGATCCGCCATACCGGTATGGGCTGGGTACGCGAAAGGAGCCAAGCATGACCCTCGACATCGAGAAGATGCTGCACGAGACCATCCCTGGTGGCAGCGTATGTGACCCGCAGAAGGTGTGCGATGCGATTCGGGAGTGGGCGAAGGCGAACAGCGCGCCGACGCAGCAGAGCGAGCCGAGCGCCTCCGAATGCAAGACGGTCTTCGGCCAGGAATGCCAATACGCCAAAGACCTCGGCACGGGGCGCGTGCATTGCATTCACTGCGATCACGGCAAGCCGAGCGCATCGCCTGCCGCGCTGACGGATGCACTTCACTATCTGCGCATGGGCATGGAGAACCTGGCGCTGGGCAATGGCGTGCATATGGTTGACTTTCGGAATGCCGAGCGCATCCTGCGCGCCTCCCATTGCAGCGAGGCGCGCGATGCGAGGCAGGAAAGGACGCGGAAGCCTGCGCTTGATCCCGAGACGCACCGCCTGATCAGTGTGATCGCCGGCAAGATCGAAGACGGAACCTTGTTCAAGGCAGGCATCTACAGTCGTGCCGAACTGGCAAGTATCGTCCGTCACGCTCTATCCGTTCTCTCCACCGACAGCGCAGCGGAGCGCGATGTCCTGGCCGAGCGCCCCCGGCAGGTCGAGGCCGAGGGCTGGACACCGGAGCATGAAGACGAGCACTCCAGGGGCGAGTTGGCTATGGCGGCTTCGTGCTACGCCATCGCAGGCCCGCGCGACTCGGCTCCTGCGTTGTGGCCATGGGCAATCGAGTGGTGGAAGCCAGGCTTGCCGCGCCGCAATCTGGAGAAGGCTGGCGCCCTGATCCTGGCCGAGATCGAACGCCGCGATCGCGCCGCCATGGCCGCCCAGATCGAGGGTGGGGTGTGATGCAACGCGCCCTGCCGTTTGGTGATGCCGCCGATGCCGAGGCCTACTGGCGCGACAAGGAGTGGAAAAAGTGGACGGTGGATGTGACCGCGGGCCCGGAAAAACGTCCGACCTATCATGCGACGTTCTACGCCCGCGCCAGGACCGCCGAACGAGCAATTGTATGTGTCCAGGCCAACATGGTAAGCCGGCCGCCACGTGGCGCGCGCTTCAGCGCCCGCCTTGCTGGTCCGCGCGAGCTCGGCTGCGTGCCAACCGGCCGGCGCGAGGGAGGTGCGGCGTGATGCACCAATCCGACCTGCTTCTCGTCCCGCCCGCGCCGCAGCTCGATGAGACCCGATTCGAGTCGTTCCCCTACCCGGGACTCACGCCGCGAGAGTCAGGGCAATCCGCGCTGGCGCAGAGCCCTGAGTTCAAGGCCGCCATCGCAGCCGTCATCCAGTCGGGGCCGGCCGGGATTGTGGAGAGCCAAGTGCGCGCCGCGATTCCGAAAGACTGGGAGGCCGCGCTGGGCCGGTTCTGCCACGCCCACCTTTGCCAGCGGGAGGCTGATGCATACGGGATCGACGTCAAGTATGTGAGCCACGGCGGTAGCGGGGGACACCACTGGGAGTACCGCGTGAGGGGGGGGCGACTATGACGGTCTATGTCGACGACATGCGCGCGTCCTATCGCGGAATGGTCATGTGCCACATGATTGCCGATACCGACGAAGAGCTGCACGCGATGGCCGCCAGGATCGGCGTGGCGCGCCGCTGGTTCCAGAAGCCCGGCACCGAACGCCGCCACTACGACATCTGCCTGAGCAAGCGTACGGCCGCTGTGGCAGCCGGCGCAGTGGAAATCACCTGGCGGCAGACCGGCGCGATGGTGGCGCATCGCCGCGCGCATGGCAAGCTGGGCACGCCGCTCGAGGCCGAGGCATGGCATCGCGGGCATCTTGCCTACAAGCGCGGCATGGCAGAAGGAAGTGCGGCATGATCGGCACCAGCTACTCCGTCATGGCGGGCTGGCTCAGCTCGAAGTCGATGGGTTGCACCGTGGTGACGGGGAGTCTGAACGGTAACGCCGATCCGTCGGCCGGTCTGCACCGCATGCGCGCAATCGCTTCGACAGCTGCCCGATCAAGCCTCGCATCGCTCGACGATTGCTCAATTGCTGCGTATTCGACGTCGCCAGACTCGCCCACCTTCAATCTGACCATGGCGCGGCCCGCGGCGCGGTCGGCTATCGCCTCCTTCGGGTACACGGGCTTCGCGAGCGTGCATTCCAGCTCGTCGCCGACGGGTGGTGCTTGGCGTTCCGTGGCGCAAGCGGTCCCAGTGACCGCCATGGCGATTGCCGCCCATCGCCAACTGCCCTTCATGTCTGTCGCCCCTTCTTCTTATGGAACGGCGGAGGCTAGCGCAGCTCGGCATCAGGAAGGAACAGGATGACGACAGGCCGCAGATCCGTGGCACTGGCCGTCATCGACGCCTTGCTAGATGGCCGTTCTGTCTGCGCCGAGGTGTTTGCGAGAGAAATCAAAGCGGCGGGGGCGAACGTGCGCGCAGTACTGCGCTATGTCCAGCCGCACGTGAACGCCGAGCGACGCCCAGACGAGCCTGGCCGCAACCGAACCTACTACACAGCCGCGGACGAGGACGCGCTTAGCCTGTTACGCGAGGATTTCGCCAAGAACGGCTGGAACCCACGAACACGGCTTCCCCGCGTATCACGTCCGGCCTTCACCGCTCTGCTCGCCGCCTGGGGAATCGCCCCGGCACAAATCGCGTTGCCGACCATCGTGCATCGCTTGGCGGTGCCTGAGGACGAAATGGAGGAAGCATGACCGCCCATGCTGAGCTGAAGCTGTACCCTTCTTGCCCCTGCACGCTGGATGCCCTGTGGAACCGCCTTGACCCGAAGGCCAGATGCCGCACAGTGGGCTGCAAGGGCAGCCAGCTGCCGATCGTGCTGAAGCCCGTGCGAGCGATCGCTGTGAGGGGGGACAGGGCAAGAAGCTTGCGGAGGAACTCGATCGAGGGGCCCACAGAAGGGGGAGGGCGGTGAGATGCGCCCTTTACCCGAACCGCGTCACGTCATCCGCCAGTCGTGCCATCGCGCGCGCTATGCGACCGGCCTCAACGCCCAGGCCACCGGCTCGGTGCCGCATCGCCAGCTCGGTGCAGTCGAGTCGGGCGCGTGCAACCGCACGGGCCACGCCGGCCGGCGGCAGTACCTCGGCCATAGCCCGCACCATCAGTTGCAGCGCGGCGATCTCAGCGCGCAGGTCGTCTTCGGTTGTACCCATGCCGGCCAGTCTACCGGCGCGGCCGGAGCCGGCAATCGGACGACTCTCATTTCTTCGCAGAATAATCGTGTCATGAAGCGCCTCGTCACCCAGACCTTCGTCGGGAAGGCCGGCGCCATCCTGTCGGACTGCTAGCAATACCGCTACCGCCTCTGGCGCGAATGGGACAGCGACCGGCCTGCGCTGGGCTTCATCATGCTCAACGCGTCGATGGCCGACCTCAAGGTCGACGACCCGACCATCACTCGCTGCGTGCAGCGCGCGATCGCCGGAAAGTATGGGGGGGCTGGAGGTGGTCAATCTGTTTCCCCTGCGATCGACTAATCCAGTGGGACTGCTGAAGCATCCGGCTCCGCTGGGGGATCCCTATTGGGCAGGCTTTTCCATATTGGATGCGCTGGAGCGGTCCGCAATGGTCATCTGTGCGTTGGGTGCCCACAAGGCGGCACCGGTACGCGCCTCCGAGGTACTGCGGATGATCCGGATGCGTGGGGGGCTAGGGCTTCTTCACCATCTTGGGCTGAACCGTGACGGTAGTCCAAAGCACCCCCTGTACATCCCCGCTGCGACCGTGCCACAGCCGTTCCTGGGGCGGGCGCAGTTTCGGCCGTAGCTGCCTGTGGACCTTTTGACGACATAGCAACAGGTGCGCATCAAGTACGCCGCTGTGGCCTTTGCCGGGTCAACAACTCGTCGTGGCAAGCAGCTTGCGCCGACGCCCGCAACCTTGACGACGAACGCGGTAGGAGGCGGTATAAACAACACTTAATTGAGAGTTAAGTAAAACTATAGAGGCTTCGACGCCGCTTCATTTAGACTCCGCTTCACACAATATATGCCGCATCAAGTGGCAATCGCAGGGAAGGGGTTACAAAAATGAAGCTCTCAGGAAACTTGGGGGACGTTTGCGCTTTGCGTTTGCAACGTAACGAGTCCTCTATTCGCATGGGTCCCGCGGTCGAACGTGGATCCAAGTGGGCCACTCGGGGTTCGTCGTCTCAGATGTCCTCGTACGTCAAATCTAGGAAGCCGCTCTCACCATTGATCGTGGCCGCACTTCGTTTCATGGCCGGCGTCTGAGTGGCCTGGATGGCGGTCGCATCTGCTCGCGTTGCTCTGATCCGCGCCGATTTTGCCTCGATTCAATTGCAGAGAATAATTTTGATAGACTCATCTTCGGTTTCTTGTCGAGGTTCCGGGGTTATATTTCAGGGAAGTGGGGTAAATTACTAATGCATAATATAATAATATGCTGTGCGCTTATTTTTGGGGCACTTTTTTCGAGTTCGACTTCGGCGGACACGATCCAGAGTTGGTACTATTTTTTTCAGGCTGATAATAATAATCCAAATCGACCTATTAGGCTTACGCCAGAAGATCTCTGCACATCTGAGATAATCTCCCCTCGTTATCAGGCGCCATATTATGTAGTCAGTATAGAATATATTGCTCCGAGTCATTGTTCCGTGAAATGGAACATGCTGCCGCCTTATCACATGGCGACGGATAGAATCTCAAACTACGCAATTTGGGCTGACGCGACGAATATTACCGATACCCGGGCCGGCTTGACTGGTGATTTCGGGATCCGAGATCTAAGTTGCCCCGTCGGTAACCCGATCATGCCTGGGTCTGGCGTGAAGACTCTCGTGGAGTTTGACTACGCCGCAACTGATGGCCCCTTGAGTTCCCTCGGCCGCCGGTATCGATCCGGCTACCTGATCGCCCCGCAGGATGGATTCGGAAAGCTCTGGATGCATCAGTACCAACGACGGCTTGATCTACAGTTGCGGCAGAGCGGGTACCCGATGATCTCTGCGCTCAGACAGAATGGAGAAATTGTTCGGTTTACCGCGGTCTCGGGTACGTGGTTGGCGATGGATGGTCAGCCAGACAGCATTGTTCCCATTCTCGATGCGAGCCGCGCCATCCAAGGCTGGCAGTACAAAGACAATAAGAATGATCTGATCGAGAACTACGACAGCACGGGCAAGCTTATCTCCGTCCAGGAGCGCAATGGCGGGACCACTACCTTGGTCTACAGCGACAACTCAACGCCGCGGGCCATTGCGCCTCGCGCCAACTTGCTGATACGGGTCACTAGCAGCTTTGGTCGATCGATCCAGTTCACCTATGATGCGAATGCTCGCATCGCGTCCATGGTGAGTCCTGATCAGAAGGTCAGCCAGTATGCTTACAACGCCAACGGCATGCTGGCATCGGTAACGTGGCCGGACGGAAAGAGCCGCACCTACCACTATGAGGATTCGCGCTTCGCCTGGGCCCTGACAGGCATTACGGATGAAGCCGGCGTACGCTTTGCTTCGTACTCATACGACGATCAAGGACGCGCCACCGGTACGGAGCATGCCAGTGGCGCGGATAAGGTTCAGCTACAGTTCCTCGGTCAAAGGCAAACCGTTGTAACCTCTGCAGACGGATCCAGTCGGAGCCTCGCATTTGAGTTGGTTAACAATGTGCTGCGACCGACAACCGCTTCAGCATCCTGTCCGGAGTGCGGCAGTATCGCTCAGCGCACCACCTACGATGCGAGCGGCAACGTGTCGAGTCGCGTCGACTTCAACAACCGCGAGACGCGGTACACCTACGACTCCTCGGGCCGTGAGACCCAACGCATTGAGGGCTACGGCGCGAGCGACGCCCAGACCACGACCACGCAGTGGCACCCCACGTGGCGGTTGCCGATCAAGGTCGCGGCGCCTGGCCGTGTGGACTACTTCTCCTACGACGACAAGGGCCAGCTCATCGGCTACGCCTGGTTCCCGACGAGCGACGCGAATGGCAGCCAGGGCGTGAATGCTCAGCCGGCTGGTGCGGTGACGTCGTCGGGCTGGACCTACGATGCCAGTGGTCGAGTCACGGCGGCAGTGGAGATGTCTGGCGATACGGTGACCGGGCAGTGGTACTTCACCTACGATGCCAACGGCAACCTACAGACGCTGACCGACCGTGATGGCAAGGTTGGTCAGGCGATCCAGTATGACGCGGCGGGGCGCCTGCTTGACGCCATCAACACGGACGGTGAGCGGCTGCGCTATCAGTACAATGCGCGTGGCTCGCTCACGGCCTATGAAGTCAATGGCGTTGTCAGCAGCTATGAGTACGATGCCAACGGCTTTCTGACCGCAGTGCGGGGCCCGGGAAGCTACTACGAAGGCTACGAGTATGACGCCGCGCATCGCCTCGTCGCGCGTCTGGCGTCGGCTGCGCCTTCGCAGGCCAGTGATTTGTCGAGCCCCTTCGGCGCGCTGTCTGGCAATCGGCCAGCGCAAGCCGATAGTGGTGTCGTCCAGAGCGCGTTGTCGAATCTGTGGACGTGGCTCAAAGGCTGGGTGGCATCCTGGATCCCGTCTGCGAATGCCCAGGCGGGCTTGTTGCGTATCCCGGTGCCAAGTTGGCCGTCGAAGAGTCAGGCGCCGACGAACGCGCCGAGCTCGCCGGCCGAGGAGCTGCAGGACGGGGCAGGACTGCGACAGAATCCGAGTGCGCTGCTGCAGCAGTTTGATCGCAGCCTGCGAGAGTTGGCCAATCGCCTTACGGAACCCATGGCCTGCGATGAAGACCCGCGTTGTACCCGCGCGCGGTCCGAAGCGCAGAGCGCGTACCATGAACTCACGACGAAGCGGCTGCCCCAATACCTGAGCGGCGGAACTGGCGGATCCGACGAGAAACATCGAAATGCCATTCTGCAGAAGCAGACCCGCCTGAAGGATGCCATTCGCCGGGTCAAGCTCTACTGTATCGCTTGGCCGCTGGAGCTCCCTGAGTGGGAGCGCGTCGCCAACATGGACGTTCCTATCCTCTACTAAGGCAACCGATTATGCGGCCCCCCATTACATTGCCTCCCGCACTGGAGGAATATCTTCGCTCTCCGGCCATGGAGCGAACCGAAGCCTTCCTCGTATCGCTGCGATCGCGGCTTAGCTACATCGCGGAGGTGGCCGACGCCGTGACGCAGTGGGCCGACGATCGCGGGAGTCCGGTTTTTCTACTCCTGGATGAGATCGAGGTAGATGTGCTCGCGATCCTTGGCAACCAAGGCTCGAGTAACCAGGAAGACTCGACCTACATCATGCACACATCGTGGATCGCTGACGCGAGCACCGCCGGGATGTATGAGAGCTTGCCGAAGCGAGTCGTCGCTCTCATGAGTCATGGCTTTGGGAAGATCTTGCTTGCGGAGTCGGACGCGGAGAAATGGCTGCTGAGCTGGGGATCTGCCATGCAGGAGTTGCTCGTTGCCTTCACAGGGGCGACTAACCTCGACCATGCTATGGGGCGAATGATCGGGCTGGACATCATGCTCACGAACCTGCTGTCGTTTATTGCCGCGATGCGACTGAATCCGATGCTTGACAGGTAGAGGCGGAGACCCTGGTCGCTCCAATTACGTGAGAGAAGCCATCCGGCCGCTGCAATCGCGAATCGGGAGGCAAGGGTTGGCCGGAAGGCGTTGAAATTCAGTTGTGCCACTTCGAGGGGGTACCGGTAGCCCCCATCGTTGTGCTTGATTTTCAGGGAAGTCGGATTCTTATAAAATGATTAAAATAATAATTCGTTTTGCTTTTGCTTGTTTTCTCTTATTTCATGGAGTGTTCGCCGATGCAGCAATTCAGCGCTGGTATTATTTCTTCCAAATTGATCTAAACAGTCCACCTCAGCAACGAACTGTCAAGCTCACGCCGCAAGAACTTTGTACGCCAGAGGTTATCTATCCGCGCTATACGTCGCCGGCTTATGTGGTGGGTATGGATTTTAGTGCGAGTCCTGCAGGTTGCACCGTAAAGTGGAATTTTTATCCTCCCTTCAATGGTGCGGATCGCACTTCTTACTACGCCATTACGGCAGGTGTAAATAATATCAACGATACCCGAGCTGGCATGACCGGTGATTTCGGGATCCGAGATCTAAGTTGCCCTGTCGGTAACCCGATTATGCCAGGGTCTGGTGTGAAGCGTCACGATGAACTCGATTTTTCCAGTGCCAACCAGCAATATATTTCACTTGCTCGCGTGTACCGGTCGAGCTATCTCTTGGCGCCACAGGATGGATTCGGCGGCCTCTGGATGCATCAGTATCAACGTCGCCTTGACCTGCAACTGAGGGACACTTGGTACCCAATGATCTCCGCACTCAGGCAGAACGGAGAAATTGTGCGGTTTACCGCCGTCTCGGGTACCTGGTTGGCAATGGATGGTCAGCCGGACAGCATTGTTCCCGTTCTAGATGCGAACCGCACCATCCAAGGCTGGCAGTACAAGGATGCTCATGAAAGTTCGGTCGAGAACTACGACAGCGCAGGCAAGCTGATCTCCGTCCAAGAGCGCAATGGTTGGACCACTACCTTGGTCTACAGCGATAGCACAACGCCGCGGACCATTGCGCCTCGTGCCAACTTGCTGATACGGATCACCAGCCGTTTTGGTCGCTCGATTCAATTCACCTACGATGCCAACGGCCGCATCGCGACCATGGTGAGTCCTGATCAGAAGACCAGCCAGTATGCATACAACACCAACGGAATGCTGGCATCGGTAACGTGGCCGGACGGCAAGAGCCGCACCTACCACTATGAGGATTCGCGCTTCCCTTGGGCCCTGACAGGCATTACGGATGAAGCCGGCGTACGCTTTGCTTCATACTCATATGACGAACAAGGGCGTTCGGTCGGTACGGAGCATGCCGGTGGCGCAGATAAGGTCCAGCTACAGTTTCTCGGTCAAAGGCAGACCGTTGTGACATCGGCAGACGGATCCAGTCGGAACCTAGCGTTTGAGTTGGTCAATAATGTACTACGACCAACAACGGCATCAGCATCCTGTCCGGAGTGCGGCAACGTCGCGCAGCGCACGGCCTACGATGCGAGCGGCAACGTATCGAGTCGAACCGACTTCAACAATCGGGAGACTCGGTACACCTACGATACCTTGGGGCGTGAGACTCAACGCATCGAAGGCTACGGTGCGAGCGATGCCAAGACTACGACTACGCAGTGGCACCCCACCTGGCGGTTGCCCGTCAAGGTCGCGGCGCCTGGCCGTGTCGACTACTTCTCCTACGACGACAAGGGCCAGCTCATCGGATACGCGTGGTTCGCGACGAGCGATGCGAATGGAAGCCAGGGCGTGAATGCCCAGCCGGTGGGCGCGGTGACGTCGTCGGGCTGGAACTATGACGCCAATGGTCTCGTGACCGCCGCGGTCGATAGAGTGGACGACAGCGTGACCGGCCAGTGGTCGTTCACGTATGACGGCCAAGGCAATCTGATGACCGTCACCAACGGTGCGGGGCAGACGGGTACGGCGGTGCAATACGATGGAGCGGGCCGGCTGCTGGAGGCGGTCGATGTCAATGGATCGCGGATCAAGTACGCCTACAGCCCCCGAGGCTGGTTGACCGACGCGAATATCGATGGCCAAAACATCCATTACGACTACGACGCGATCGGGCAACGCACTGCCATCACCGGACCGCAGGGGTTCATTACCCAATACACCTACGATCTGGCCCATCGACTCATTCAGATCCTGGACAACATCACCATTCCCCAGGCCGACATGCAGGGCAGCACCATCAGTCCTTTCGGTAGTGATGCGGTCAGTGCGAATGCCGCAGCGTCCAGCGTTGTACAAGGGGCAAGCTCCACTTGGAACGCCTTGGTCGCCTGGTTGAAGGACTGGCTGTCAGGACTGATCAAGTCCGCGCAAGCACAGGGGATTCCCTTCCCCAACTCATACGTGCCGCCGTTACGTCCGGGCCCGGGGCAGGCTTGGAACCCTATTTCGAGTACGCCTGCGTCCACGTTGGATCCCAACTTGGCTGCTGAAGAGGTGAGTCCTGGTCTCCACGTCCTCCGGTTTCTCACGAAGCTCCAGCAGGCTTGCGGGGATGTAGTCGACGTAGTTGTGAAGAAGTTTGATAAGAGCACTCCCCCCGGAGATTGCGACGAAGACGAGTACTCGAAACTCAGGAGTCAGGTTGATCAAAACTGCAAGACCGGTCAGGCTTACTGTCGAGTGGGTGAGAATGCCGACATCCTGTCGGCGAAGAAGGCCGCGTTGCAACAATGCGCGAACTCAAGAAGGAGGATCATGAATATTTGCTTCCGAGGAGGTGACGACAACCACCAGCGCGAGTGGGTAAAGGTCCTGCAACAAGTCGAGGTATGCAATGGACTCTGATCTCTTTATGCAAAAGCGAGACCGCATCCGTGACGAGCTGAAGAAGGCCTTCCCCCTCGTTCCGATCCCGGCAAGTCATCGCCGAGCGGATGATGTCGTGCATCCAGAGGTTGATGAAGACGTGCAGAAGTTCTTAGGGCGTCCGTGGGACCACGTCCACCTCGAAGACTGGATTCGTAGCGTCAGCCCAGCTGCTATCCGTAGAGGCACTAGCAACGCGTTCTTCAAGTACTACCTGCCGTCCTTGTTGCATACCGTCTTTGATGATATGGGATATGCCTACTTGGCGCTGGACGCGGTACTGCCGGATAACCCGGGATTCGAGCCTCGACCAGACTGGAAGGTGTTCCGGCAGAGTTTTCAGCCGATACAGGCCGAGGCGGTCGCCTCCTTTCTGGAGTTCATCAGGGAGGAGACCGATCCCAACGGGCCTGATTGGTTCGGCGCGGATGCGGGATTGAGCGGCTTGTGGAACTGAAGTGATTGCGAGGTGGAGCCACTCAAGCCCAAAGGCACGGCACTAGCCATGGCCGTGACCAAAGAGCTGGCTCCAACTCGCGGTGCCTCCGACAGCTACTTCGCGCCCAAAGCGGCTCGGCCGGTGCATCCTGTTCTCCAAGGGATTCCTGCCGGTGAGGTACCAGAACACTTCTACCGAACCAATTGATGCAATCAGGCGCTGTTCGTGTAGCTTGGAGAGTGCCTCCAGGAGGACCTCTTGGTTGAAGCCATCGAGTTCCTTCACGACGGTCAGCAAGTCACCCTGGCTGATTCCCGGCTGTGCCCAGGTTTCTCGCGCCAAGGCGTGCCCTGCGAAGCCAGCATGAAAGATGATCTCTCCCTCGATAATCGGCGGGATGCCAATTGTCGCGAAGGGGAAGGGCCCGCTCATCTTCATCATGCGCAGGTAGAGCTCATACTGGATGCGGAGGCGGACCACGTCCGGTCTGGCCTGAAGGGCAGCGCACGCCAGGTCGAAACTCACCTTTCCATGCGCGGGCTTGCCGAAGAAAAACGCCAGCGCCGCGCGGCGGAGATCCCCAGAGCTTTTGCTCGCGAACAGCATATCCTTGAACCCCGAGACGAGCTCGAATGACTGCCGCGTGACCCCCTCGGGGAAGTCGGCAGCAGAGATGCGCCCTACATCTCGCGGTCCTGATCGTCGCGTAGGGTAGGGAAAATGATGCTGTGTGGTGTCAAGAGGTTCTTCAGGAGCAAGAGGTGCGCACGAACCACCTTCTTCAACAGCCAGATCATCCAGAGGGCGGTCGTCTTCAAAACCGCAATCACCGGAGGGGTCAGTATCGAGAAGATCCCATGCACCAGCATCCGTAGCGGCCCCCAGAGTAGAGCAATCACCAACAGGATCGCTCCAATCGTGACGTACAGCTGCAGCGTCTCGTTCATACATACACGTCCTCGGTTCTGATGGACTCACTCGCGTCATCGCCGCGCCGGCCGTGCAAGCTGGCCGGCGCTACGCGCGCCTGTTTCACGTTGCCCTGGCAAACGGTCACGCGTACTCCTCCTCGACGACAACGCTCGCCTCGGGCTCTATACCCTTGGCGCGCAATACGGCGTCGGTCTTGGCCTTTTCCTCGGCGAGCATTTGCTTGTCCTTTTTCTTGTTCTCTTGCTCGTACGACCTCATGTCCGCAGTCGAGAGATAGCGATCGACGTTCTTGAAGAAGTTCGCGCCCTCCTGGTAGCGTGCATAGTGGCGCTTGCCTATCAGGTTCTCCGTGCGAACGACCCCGGTCGTACGGAATCGATTCGGGGTGAACCTGCCAAACCGGGCCTTGGTCGCGCTGTCGAGGGAGAGCATTGGGACGCGGAGGTTGTAGATCTTCTTGCCCTCCAGGAGCATGATGCACTCGCCCTTCTCGAGCGACTTGAGCTGGTCGGGGCTCAAGATGTGCATCTCCTGCTGGCGCTCGCCGGTATTCATGGCAGCGCCAGACCCCACATTCGACTCTGGTGCTGCGCGCAGGAAGCTGGCGCTCGACGATTCGGTCTGCGTCCCCGACAACGACTTCAAAACGCCCTTGTACTTCCCGATGAGGTCGGCAGCCTCCTCAGCTGAGGACTGGGTGCCGATCTGGAAGAAGAGTTTGACTGCGGAGTTACCGATCACCATCTCATAGAGCTCGTCCGAGATAGCTTGGAAGTTGGCGCACGTTTGCGCAGCCGGCATGAAGAACACCCTGGCACTCCGGGCCTGCTCGGGAATCCGTGACCATGCCTCATTGACGTAGGAACCAGCCTCGTCGCAGAAGGCCATAAACGGGGGCCACGGCCGCTCATCCTCGGGTAGCTTTTGCAGCCACGAGATGGCTGTTCGCAGATCACCGATCGTCATCTTGCCGAAGTTACGGGCGGTTGTGTCCTTGCCCATCGTCGGCAGCGCAATGTAGACGATCTTGTTACCGCGGATCGCCTCGTAGAGGTTGAGATCCGGGTCGTAGGTGTTGACCACCCTGCCGAACTTGTTGGTGCCAAACGAGAATAGCCGGCCGCCAATGCCGCCGAAGGTATCCTTGAGCTTCTTGACGTCGATGCTGCCAGGCGGCAAGCCGCTGCGCCGGTCCTCGATGGGAACCCGGAACTTGTCGAGGAAGAGGCTGTAGTTCTTCGACTCCTCGCTGCCTGGGGCGATGTGGGCGAGCTTGCGCTCCAGTTCCAGCAGCACGTTCGAGTTCATCAACAGGACCGTGAGGTCGATCATGTTGTAGGCCATTCGAGCGGTCTGCAGGGCTGCGATCAGCGTCGTCAAAGCCTGTTTGGCTTCCTGCTTGTAGTGGTCGGAGCCCGGGTTACTTTCCGTGCTGGGAATGAGCTGGAGGATACGGTCCGCCACCTCATCCGGATCGCCAAATAGCACCTGGTTGTAGGTGTTCGAGTTGTCCGGATCGTCTGGATTGATGACGATGAGATCGTGCTCTCGGCCCGCATAGCAGCAGAAGTGGTAAATCTGCTCGATGTTCAACGCGTCGATCTTGCCGTCGATGAAGAGCAGGCCGCCTCCGCTCAGGATTTGCTGGAACATCATCAGCGACGCCGCGACAGTCTTCCCGACGCCGGACTGGCCGAGAATGAACATATGTCGGACCAGCGTAGCGTATGGGATGTAGACGGGCTCGCCAGTGTCCGTTTTGTAGCCGATCAGCAGGCCGGGCGCTGGATCACCCGGCCCCGGCACCACGGGCGGCAAGTCCGAACGGATCCCTACGCTGGAGGGGAGTGCGTGTTCGTGGCGCCAAGGCTCCATGGCACGGTATGCCATCCATCCGGCACCGAGGGCGGCCGCGGCTGGAGGCAGCAGAGAGAAGGGCAGGCCGCTGAATGCTGATCCCAACAGAGGACTGGTAGACAACAACGCACCGGACAGGCCCAATAGGGCCGCGGTGTCGGCGCTGCCGCCATACTTCATGGTGTACAGATGCTCGATCCGCTTTCGGAGCTTGCGGTCTCGTTGCTCCTTCTGCTCAGCCTTGGTTGCCATGCGCGATCTCGTGACCGTTACCCAGGTACGGTGATGAATCAGAGTATAGGGAACGGTGTGCGTATAAATTGCACCGTGCGGTGAAAAGGCTTGATAGTAGGTGACGACAGCAATTGTGGCTCGGCCAGCCAATTTATACGCTCGGCCCGTGCTTCAATACTGTCGACCACCGGATCGAAGCGATTGCTTGGGTCCTTCGAACGGATCACGAGCCCACTTCATGACTGAACGTACCGCTGAACAGAAGCGCAATGAGCATCGCATCCCCGGGTACAAGCCGGTCTTGCTGAGGGAGGTCGTCAAGTCCCACCTTCGCGACTTGCGCCATCGCCTTGACCTGGGGAACGACTCGCATCTGGAACGCTGCATGGTCAGCGGGGGCATGCGAATGCTCCTCGAGGACCCGGCTCTCCACAAGAAGTGGCTGGACTACACCAAAGAAGAGCTGAGCGAGGACTTCAAGCTCCGCACGGAAAGAAATTTGTCGGACGATCCCAAACAACGGAGAGGTCAATCGTGAGAAAAGGTACTTTGCTGGCTGCGTGCGCCGCGGCCATTGCGCTGAGCGGCTGTATGTCGTTCGGCGAGGTCATGGTCAATCGCGACGGCCAGGTGCGGAACTGTGGGACAAAGGGCGGTGGCTTCGGTCTGGGCTTCGTCGTGGGCGCAGGCGCTGCTGCAGCGTCGTCGCACGACTGCGCGCTCACAGCTGAGCAAGCTGGGTACATTCGCTGGAGCGAGGCAGGGAAACTGCAGCCGCCCTTTGGCCTGGTGAAGGACGGGCAGGTGACTCGCTTCGTTGCGAAGGGCGACGGCTCCAACGGCGTCAGGAAGGGCGACGAGCTGCTGTCGATGGGCGGCATCACCGTCGAGGACTATGACACCTTGAGCCAGGACGAGAAGCTGAAGCGTGCGCGGGAACTGACCCGCGTCCAGTTCGGGCCCAAGGGCGAGGACATCCCCTTGAAGTTGCGGCGCGACGGTGAGGTCGTGCTGCTCACGGTAAAGCGAGATCCGATGCCGTCCATGGACGAGCTGAAGGTGGCCGCGGAGAAGCGCGCCGAAGAAAGGAAGGCCAACGAGAAGAGGAAGGCGGACGAGGCCGCGGCGAAGGTACCTTCCGCCACGTGACAGTAGGCTGATTCTGGTGTCCTCGCTGCATCGGGGGATATGGAGTGAGATTCATGAGAATGCCTAAGAGCCCCCGAAGCCTGGATTGCGTATTGCCTTACGGCGTCGTGGTGGTCGTTTTGGCTGCGATTGCACTGGCCGCTGTGGTCCTCGGGTCGTTCATGGCGCGCGTATCGCTCGTTGGGGAAGCGTTCGGCAGCGGACTGATGTGGTTATTTGCCATCGCCGGAATCGTTGTCCTGTTCTTCCAAGCGGGCTCGTGGCGGTCACGTCTGCGTGCGGTCGTCACCATGCTTCTGAGCGGGATCATCGTCGTTGGTGCGGCGAGTACGGTCGAGCGCGTGATCTTGGTCAACGCTGCGACCTATCCGAGGGTGCTGGCTGAAGCGTCTGATGTGCAGGACCGCAAGTCGCTCGAGCGGTTGCGTGTGAATGAGTGCAAAGGCCGTCCGATGGAAATCTACGGGAAAGACGACGGTGTCTGGATCATTCGCTGTGGATTCAACTGGCTCGAAGGACGGACCTTCCGTAGTTCTTCTCAGCCGCTCTGGTAGCAGGGAAGCAGATGCGACGGGCCGTGGATTGCCCGCCGCGTCTTCCCCCTTGCTCCGCGAACGCTCAGCCGGCCGCGAACGCACTAGCGGCCGGCTCGCTGCTCTGACCTGGGGAATCCACTGCGCTGGGCAAGGCCTGCGGCGTTGCGATCGCCAAGGTCGTACGGAAGTCTTCTGCGCGTAGCCACTTCGCCACGAAGCCTCCGAGCGCTTCGAGCAGTGTGTCGGAGCACAGTCCTTGGCAGCCCGCGAAAGGCGGGCTGACGATCAAGGTAGTTCCTGCCTGCTCGTACACCATGAGCCGAGCCGGGATGTCGGCCGGCTGCAGAATGGCCTCTGTCGGTGGTACGTTGTCGAAGCCAAAGGCCCGTAGGTAGTCCTCGCGCTGGCGCTGCCCGAGGCAAAGGATGACTTTCGGGCGATGCAGCTCGCGCAGGCCGCGGATGAAGGGGAAGCGGCCCCCGTCCCGACATATGCGTTCGTACTTGGACTTGGAGCCCATGGTTGGGTGTCCGCCGAAGATATGCGTCCACGGTCGTTTCCCATCCGGATGTGTGGGCAACGGAAAGAGGCTCAGCTTGAACTCATTGCCGTGCGCGGCGTAGAGATACCTGTCGAAGTACTCCTGCGCGCTGACCGGCGGCCGGCCTGGAGGCAGCGTCGCCTCGCGTGCTGCGGCCAGAACGCGGGCGATTCGGAACTGTGTCTGAAGGCGAGGAAGAATCTCAGCGTGCTGCCGCCTGTACCAACTGTCCCATGAGGCCGGCCGGTGCTGGGCCTGGAGAGCGAACTCCAACGGCATGCCGCTGAATGGAGGTACAACATCGCACACCCAAACGGCAGCCGATAGGTTGCCTCCTTCCATGCCTGAGAACGACGCGAACGCGAGGTCCAGTTCCAAAGGACCCAGTTCAGAGAAACGACACTGCATTTTTTCAACCCCTCTGGATGACGCCCGGAGCGTGAGCAGCTCTCTCGATATCGTTGTAAGCACGCGGCTGGCGGACCTGCTGCGCGTGGTGCCGTAGCAAAGCGATCAGCCCGTTTCCCTGTCACGAGACCGTGATCGCCCTGTGGATCACCGCGGTACTCGACGTGTTGCACCTTGCTCCGGACACGCGAACCCGCGCTGACATTTTCAAGGGAAGTGCATGTCGGGAGGACACACTCCCTGCCAGATGGGGGATAAGTTTCTTTCAAGCCCGTCTAGAGGCAATAGGCCAACACCGGGCGGCCAGGAAAAGATCCGCTGTCGATGTGCAGTTGAGACTACTGCTGGCGCCGCGCCGACACCACCGGATCAGGGGGATCGAGCAGCCGAGGCAAGCGTTGCCGTGCCCGGCGAAATTCTTTTTCTGAATCTCCCGTTGGAACGTAGGGTAGGCCGGTGCCATCTCGCCCGTGAAAGCCATGCGCCTCGCTCGACCTGCCCGCTTTGCTCTGTTGCTGCTCCTATCGTTCGGAGCTACCGTTGCCTTCGGCCAACAGGTGGTGCCAGATCGAATCGTGACGTCGTCTGGCTCGGATTTTCCAGTCCTTTACACGATTGGCGACCCGCAGATCATGGTGAGTGCGTTGAATGGCGTCGCCATGCTCTTCGGCGGGCCAGGCGGCGTCAAGAACAGCTTCATGGGGTCGGGCGTCGCCGCCATGCTGGTCGTCGGGTTCACAGGGATGCTGATGAGCTCGCTCTTCCGGGTGCAGCTGCTCCTGGGACAGTGGATGCTGATGGCGCTGCTGTCTTTCGTGATGTTCTATCCGACGACCACGCTTCGAGTGGTGTCATATTTCGACACCAACGGGTCGAGCGTGGGAGTGACAACGCACGCCGTCGACAATGTGCCGATCGGTCTGGCCTATACGGCTGGCATTGCGAGCCTCGTTGGTTACAACCTGACGTCAGGTATGGAAACGGCCTTCTCCTCGGTGAACACGGGCGGGTACTTCCAGTTCGGAGCGGACGGATTCGTCAAGCCGCTCAAGGTCATCCTCTCGCTGCGCAACACGTATGACTGCCAGGGCCACCAGACGAGTTGCCAGAACATGCTTTACCTAGCGCGCTACTGCAAGCAGGGGTTCGACAACTCACTGCTGCGGGACTTCCGCCAGGGGAGAGGCTTGGTGGGATTCCTCACAGCGAACCCGCGCGGCACGACTTTCTATGACGACGGGTCCGGCGGCACGCTGATGTCGTGTGACCAGGCATCGAACTTGATGGTCCGGGCAATGGCAGACTATGTCGATGAAGCTAGTGGTGGGGTCACGGAAGCTGCGAGATCCACGCCCGCGTCGCTGATGACGGAGTTCAATTCCACGGCCGGTTTCACTGATACGACGGCGAATCCCTACGGCTCGACGCCGTACTCGGTTCTCCAAGCGTTCGCGCGCGACGTGGCCGTGGCCACGCAGTCGAACGCCAACGAGTTCATGGTGACGGCGGTGTTCAGCCAGCCAATGCTCGCGGCGATCGCCGCCGAGAAGTCTCCGGAAGCCGCGGTCATGTACGAGACCATCATGCGGGAGGCCCGCGAGAAGGCGCGGATCGACATGGCCGGGGAGGGCTCCCAGTTCACGGGACTGTTGACCAGCAGTCTCAACCTCTTCATGTTCATCTGGATCTTGGTCACACCGGTCATCGCGCTCGTTGCCGCGGCCGCCGGCCTGTCGGCACTCAAGATCTACATAGGCTACCTGCTGCTCGGCTTCTGGACCCAAACTTGGATGCCGATGGCAGCCGGCATCTCCTTCTACGCCCAGACCTCGTTCTTCAACCTAGTGACGGACACCAAGAACAAGGGGTCATTGCTGTCGCCGCTCGGGATGGAGCAATTCTACGATCAAGCGTCGAACATGCTCGCGACCGCCGGCACCATGATGGCGGCGAGCCCATTGTTGAGCCTGGCAATCTTGAGCGGGTCGATGTTCGCGCTGACCGGATTGGCACAGCGTGCGACGGGTAGCGGTGGTCAGTATATCGACGAGAACAAGGCGGCTCCGTCCGTGGGGGCTGCCACCGGCGGCGATGCCGCGCTGGCAAGCCAGCAGACGACAACCGGGTACCCGACCGTCAGCGGTATGAGCATTCCGCAAATGATGAGCAGGTATGCGGCCGAGGGGGCGTCCGGCGGATACAGCACCGGCACATCAGCGATCATCGGTCCCGAGGGCGGCCACATGGCGGAGTTGTCGGCTTCGAATGTGGCCAACACCAACAGGGGCCTGGCAAACGAGCTCAGTACGACCATGTCCTCACGGCTGGCGGCGGCTACCCAGTCGGTCTCCGACGTGGCTCGGAGCTTTGGCCATGCGGCGGGTATGGCAGCGGTCAAGAGCCTCTCCGATCGATTCAGCCTTGATGAGGGGGCGCAGCGGCAAATGCGCGACGCGGTCGAGAGTTCGGTCCGAGAATCAACCGGGGAGAGCGGTCGATCGGCTGTGCAAGGCGCTGTGGAGTCAAATATTGCGCCGGGTGCAAACCGTAATCGTGCGGGGGGTGGATCGGCCTCGCCTGTCGCTGCTGGGGCCCGGGCGAGTACCAGAGTCGACGGCACTAAATCGGGAGAAGATTCTAAGGAGCAGCAGTCTAGTGTCTTGCAGAGCGAGATGGGCTCGCGCGAAGAAGGCGCGCAATTGTCCAGGGCTGGCGCGACTGAAGAGCAGGCTCGCTCGAGCGACGAGTACCGCGAGTCTCAGTCCTTTAAAGAAGCGCAGCAGCACACCCAGGATTACGCGCGCGCAAGGCAAGCCGTCGATCGGGCGACTGCTGCAGTGACGGCCGGTGACAGCGTCGGCATCGGATCGAAGATCGGCCTGGGCCAACTGGCCCAGGCCATGACGGGCCATGGCGCTGTGCCCGCGGCCAATTTCGAGGCTCAAGCTGGACCGGCGCTGCGAAGCGTTGCGTTGGCTGCAACCGGTGATCCAAGCAAGGCGGAAGCGCTCACCCAGCAGACCCTGTCAAAATTCAGGCCCGATGCGACCGGCGCGGCCTACGCGCGCCAGGTGGCGTCGATGGTGAACAGCCCCGATCCAACGACTCGGTCACTTGGGATTGCCATGGCCGCGATCGGCGCCCAAGTCGCAATGCCAGGTGTAGCCACCGAGGCGTTTCTCGGCGGGGCGCGCACGATGGCTGAAATGGGCAGAGTCGGGAAAGAACTCAGTGTCGACATGGGAAAAACTATGGGTGCTGCCCAGCAGGCTGCGCCCCTCCAACAAGCCGTCCCGGCCCAGATTGGCAGTATCGCGGATCGTGTCGACGCCGGCGGTGCTAGGGTGGCTGGTGCCGGTGCAGGCGTGGGGTCGACCGTAGACTCGCTTGGCGCGCAAGTGGAGGGGAGGAGAGGCGCTGCAACAGATGCGATCCGGACCGTCGGCGCGCCGGTTGGCGAAGCTGCGGCGCAGCGGCGCGGGGAGATCGAAGGCGGGATGGCGGAGATGAAGAAGGAGCGGCAGGTCGCGACCGCTGCGTCGGGCATGGCGGCGGCGGCTGCAGCGATCACGAGCCTCTTAGGTAGTTTGCCCCGTGGTGGTGGCACGGTATCGTCCGGTGGCGCGACGGGCTACAGGCGACCGATGGGTCCTGGCGAGGTGACCGACGTTATTCTGGACCCACAACTGCCGCATCACCCAACGCGCCTGCCGAACGAGTCCGGGTCCCGCCCTAGCTTGCCCCCACCAGGAAGCCCGGGCTCGAGCGGGCCGGCCGGCGGCAATGCTGGTGGACCCGGAGGGGCGCCAAGTGGCCCTGGCGGGACCGGCAACGGTCCGGGTGGACCTGGTGGGGGAGCGGGGGGGGCGGGTAGCAGTTCCGGTGGCCCTGGGGCTGGCCAAGGTGATGGCGGTGGCCAGGGAGGGTCCCGCTCGGGAAAAGGCGCCGGGGGGCGCGGCGGTAACCGCCGCGCCCCCCGTGCTGGTCAAGCCTTCTCGGCCGTTGCCGAAGGCGTCCAGCAGCAGTATGGGCTGGACGTCGGTGTCGCCGGGGAAGCTGCGCTCGGTGCCCTCGAGCGCTATATGTCGGGAGAGCGGGCGACACAGGCGCTCAAGCACGCCGGCAAGGATCTGGCCAAGCTCAATCTGAAATCCGCCGCGGTGTCCGCAGTCGCTGACGGCATTCGCGAACGGCTGATGCCGCTCCTTCGCGAGCGATTCGGCGATCAGGCGGCTCGGATGGTCGATGACGTGACCGTCTCGGTGCTGGCGGGTGCCACCACCGGCGGTGTGTACGGGGCGATGGCTGGCGCGCTCGTGGGGGTCGCAGTAGCAGGGCGCCACGTGTTCCCGGAGGAGTATGCGCGGATGGAGAATGCGCTGGGGAAAGAGAACCTCGAGAAGATGGCCGGGATCGGACGTTTTCTGGGGGCGGAGTACGCGCCGACAGCGGCCGGCGCGAGTGCTGCCGGCCAAGGCGCGCACACCGCGGCCAGCCGGACTCGACCAGAGGCCCCCCTCACGCGAGAGCAGCTCGACCAGGCTGGCGTCGCGCGTCTCACCAAAGCCGATGCCTCGGTGAATCCACGGACCGGCGAGCGGTACGTCAGGCTATCGCCAGGGCAGTTGCGGGCAAGCACCGGGGAGGCGCGGGGCCTTGCCCAGCGGGGTATGGCTGCGTTGCAGGCCAACCAGCTGGAGGGTGCAGGTCTACTGGGGCTAGCCGGGATCCGCGGGGGAGAGGCGGACAAGGTCGGCTTCGAACGGGCGGCGCGTTACTTGCCTCACATCACAGCACTCGAGCAGGAGTTTCGCTTGCCGAAAGCCTCGCTGGCGGCGCTGGTGCACCAGGAATCCAAGTTCAACGAGAACGCTCGCTCGCGGCGTGGCGCGTCGGGGCTTGGCCAGATCATGCCCGGTACCGCGCCAGAGATTGCAGCTGCGCTCGGCACCACCGCAGAGAAGGTGCTCACCGACCCCGAGACCAACTTGCGTGGCTCAGCGTGGTATTTGCGACGGATGCTCGACCAGGCCGGCGGCGATCTGCCGCGCGCCTTCGCTAACTACAACTGGGGGCAGGGCAATGTCGCGGAATACTACGCGAAAGCCTCTGGTGGCCAGGCGGCCGCGATGCCCTATGAGACTTACGAATACGTTCACCGCCTGACCGCGCTGCGGGAAGTCTACGGTGCCCGTAACTGAGGTACGGAATCAAGTGTGTGCACTCTGTTGTGGGGCGGCGACAGGTTCCAGTGACTCGGGCTCGCAATTGAGTACAATGGAAGCGTAGACACTCGAAGGAACCGGTTACCGCAGCACGCACGCTGCGACAGGAGGCAACATGAACGCGCGCCGCAACTTTCTTCTCGCCGTCGCAGCACTCTTTGTACTGCTCACGGTTGCTGTCGTGAGCGGCTTGCTTGCGGTCGTGCATGCGGCGTTCGCGCTTCCTCTTGGCGTGATGGTGCTGGGCTTGGCGTTTGGCGGTCGGTTGCATGGTCACTACGATGACGTCCCGAGCGCGTTTTCCGACGACGCTGTAGCCAAGTCCCCATACGATGTCCCCTATTTCAGCAGAAGTGTATTTTCCGGTTCCTACCGAGATAGCAAGAGTTTGTCCGATTGGTAGGTAGAAGCGAATCTGGAAAAGAGAAGGCCGCTCCTTTGAGCGGCCTTCTCTTTTCCAGCATACATTGTCGCTTCTTGCGTGGTAGTTACTCAGACCCTATACTTTAGCGATCGTCGGTAGACAACCGATGGTCGAGCTTGGCAGCTCGAAACCACAAGGCGCACTAGAGCCGCGCCGTAGAGATGTCGCGGCTTTTTTGTTTGCGCACACTCGGCTTTGCTTCTATGGCGGCGCCGGGTGGGGACGCCTTCGGGCGTGCCGGTTACTTGTGGCCGGTCTGCCAACCCCGTCCGGTCGCCGCCCCCCTTCTTGGCAGGAGGAAGCGGCATTCGAAGCCGTCACAAGGAGCACCGCCATGCGTGCATCGCCTCGTCGCGCCCGTTCCGGGCACCGTCTTTCCGCAGTCCACATTCCTCAATCGTGCCTGGGCAGTGTGTCCATCCAGGTCGGCCGCAGCTACTTGCCCGGGCCGGCAGCAGCTAGTGCCCACGCCCTCGTGGTGATCGCCGCGCAGGCGATCGCCGAGCGGCCTGGCGAAGCGGTCGATATCGCATTTGCGGCGCTGGATCGTCTCGCTCGTGCGGAATGCTCCGAAGATCGGCTGCGTGAGTTGCTCGTGGCCTTCGTTGAAGCGGGCAGCTCGGCGCGCGATCGGTCTGGCGTTTGAAGTTAAACGTGCTCGCTGGTTTAACCTGCGACGCACATTTTTGTGCTGGGCAGGAGAACATCATGCTGTTCACCTGCCCGGCTCTACGGCATTGTTCTCGCAAAAATCAAAGGCTGCACGCCCCCGTGCACCAGGCCTTAGAGAATGCCCGGTCATGCTGATTGCCCACCGCATCGCCCTCGATCCGAACAATGTGCAAGCCACGTATCTAGCGCGTGCGGCCGGTACGGCGCGCTTCGCCTATAACTGGGCTCTGGCCACGTGGGGACGCCAGTACGAGGCGTGGAAGGCTGACAATGCGCTGATCAAGCCGTCGCAGGCAGCGTTGCGACGCCAACTGAACGCGATCAAGCGCGAGCAGTTTCCGTGGATGATGGAAGTCACCAAGAATGCCCCGCAGATGGCGATCATCCAGTTGGGCGACGCATTCAAGAACTTCTTCGCGGGCCGCGCCCGCTATCCGCAGCTTCGCAAGAAGGGCGGGCACGATCGCTTTACGCTCGCCAACGATCAGTTCCGTATCGATGCCTCACGCATTCGCATTCCCAATCTTGGCTGGGGCCGCATGCGAGAGACGTTGCGCTTCGCTGGCAAGATCATGTCGGCCACGATCTCCCGTGTGGCCGACCGCTGGTTTGTCAGCATCACGGTGGACACACCCGACCGTTCGCATCTTCCCGAAGCCGAAAACCAAGGCGCGGTCGGCGCCGATCTGGGCGTGTCGGCGCTGGCGACGCGCTCAGCGGGAGAATCGATCCACGGCCCCAAGGCTCTGCTGCCCCGCCTGCGCAAGCTATCGCGCAGCCTGTCGCGCAAGGTCAAGGGATCTGCCAATCGTCGCAAGGCGAAGGCAAAGCTGACGAAGCTCCATGCCAGCATCACCGCCATCCGCTCAGATGCCCTGCACAAGCTTACGACGGACCTGACGCGCCGTTTCCATACCATCGGTATTGAAGATCTGAACGTGCGCGGCATGGTGAAAAATCGGCATCTGGCGCGTTCGATCGCCGACATGAGCTTTTTCGAGCTGTGGCGGCAACTGGAATACAAGGCGGACAGGCGCGGCGGTAAGGTCGTCGTGGCCGGCCGCTTCTACGCCAGCAGCAAGACATGCTCGGCATGCCTTGCTGCTGGCTGTGCGTGAATGGGCATGCCCCGCATGCGGGGCCATTCACGACCGTGATGTGAATGCGGCCGCGAACCTCTGTCAAAACGCCGTGAGTTCCACGGTGTCAGCCTGTGGAGAGGAGGGCGCTGGCTCGGTTCGTAAGACCCGAATGAAACCGGCCTCTGCGAAGCAAGAAGTCAGCTTTGTTCCTGCCGGAGCAGGAATGAGCAAGTCTGACGGAACGGACGTGTACGGCAAGACTCAATGGATCCGCGAGGGACTTGCCGAAGCACCGATCCCTGGCGTCCCAGTTCATGCACTAGATTTGGACCATTGAAATGACCTGTTAAATAGTCTAATATTAGGTCTCCAGCCGGTGGCGCCATTGGTGAGCCGGTTGCGACACACGAAGTCTTAGACGATGGTAGACGGCCTGACGAACGAGGTCACACGCATGGAAACCATACTTGCCCGCGCCTCTATCGGCATCAGTGAACTCAAGGTGAACCCAACGGCCACCATCGAGCAAGCGGATGGTCCGGTGGCGGTACTCAACCGCAACAAGCCTGTCGCCTACCTGATTCCGGCCTCCGACTGGGAGGCCATCCACGAGCTGCTGGAGGATATCGAGCTCGCGCGGATCGTCAGAGAGCGCGAAGGGGCGCCTACCGTACCCGTCACGCTCGATGAGCTATAGCCTCCAATTCAATGTTGCCGCCCTCAAAGAATGGGGCAAGCTGGATCGGCCGATCCGCGAACAGTTCAAGAAAAAGCTTGCCGAGCGCCTGGAGCACCCGCACGTAGCCGCCTCGCGGCTGCATGGCATGACCGACTGCTACAAGATCAAGCTGCAAGCGGCTGGCTACCGGTTGGTCTACCAGGTTCATGATGAGCACGTTGTGGTCGTCGTGATCGCGGTCGGCAAGCGCGACGCGGGGCGCGTCTATGCGATCGCGCTGGATCGTCTCTGATGTCCCGAACCCTCTCGTAGGACTGCTTTGCCAACGCCCCCCCGCCTTCGGCGGGCTTTCGGCTGGCGCGACCTATCGTGACCACTCGAAGCGTTGTACCAGGCCTGACCAATGCCGGGCACGCCGGCGTAATGCCGAATCTTCCCTGCATGCGCGGGGGCTGAGGCCGTGCGGCAGCTGCTGCTAGCACTACGGCGTGCCGGCGAAAGAGGAGGGACTGTGAGCACAGATGGCGGTAAAGTGGATCTGAAAGCATTCGTGGGGGAGGCCGACCATACGCTGCTAGTGGCCGGCGGTGTACCCGCATGGGATAGCGCCGTACACGCGGCAGTAGAGCGCGCAGCGCCGCTACTAGTGTTGACAACACCGCAGTTCGGCGTACAGGGCTACGTTTACCTCTGCTTGCCGCAGCGAACGCGGGGGTGTTGCGGCGAAATGGGGGGCTTGAACAAAGTCGAGAGGAAGTGGATTGGAATGAGACGTAAGCTTTTTGAGATGGTAGAGGCACCGGTTAACGCCAAGGCACCTTATTGCCGCGAGTGCACGACGGACCCATTTGTTAAGAAACTGGTCGACGAGCGGTTGAAGGGCGATGCTTGCATGGGCTGCGGGATGGGTGACAAAGGCACTTATGACGCTATAATTGTTGCGCGCGCCGCCGCAAAGGAAATAATTCCAAAATTTTTCACTCGTCAAATCGCGGGTGAGGAAGAATCAGGTCGACTCTTCAAGATAGAGGAGGTGCTTTCGGAGGTGACCGGCATCGTGAACGGTGCACTTTGCGAGGCGATGGCTGCCGAGGTGCACTGTATGGAAGTGAGGGAGATGCTCTACTTGCCTGGAAGCCACTACAAGAAAATCCAAACTAATTTTGATAAAGCAGAGGATAAACGTGCATTCGTGCTTGACCGTTGGCAGCGTATCTCGGCAAGCATATTGCACGGCCAGCGGTATTATAATGATTCGGCGACTAATTTTTTTGAGCGCCTCTTCGATGAGGCTCAGAGTGCCCTGAATCACACACTCTTTGGTCCGAAACCATCGGCCACAAGTAAGAGGAAAGCCGGCCTAAAGTTGTACCGTGCGCGTCGGCTTGAAAGTCAGGCCGACATTGACAAGATCTCCAAATCGGCCGAGCAGGAGCTTGGGGCCCCGCCAAAGCGACTTGCTGCGCAGAATCGTATGAATGCGCGTGGAATCCCTTTGTTCTATGCCGCAGAAGGACAGGCAACGTGCATTGCGGAAGTGCGGCCGTCTATTGGTGACACTGTTGCTGTTGGCCTATTCGAGACAACGCGAGATATTAAATTCTTCGATTTTCGGAAATTCAAGCATTTTCGACAAGAAGTCAAGCTTAGCTACTGGGTGGAAGACTACCAAGAGCGACAGATCTGTCGAGCGCTATTATTCGAAATATCCGAACTCATAGCGCAGCCGGTACGTGAAGGGGAGACCGGTTACATCACGACGCAGGCGATGGTGGAGTTCATTCGCCATAAATTGGAAGACGATTTCGGGGGTGTCATATTCAAATCGGTTCAAGATGAGGTGGGTGTGAACTATGTCATATTTAGCGATAAAGAAGATTTGGCTATGCTTCATGATGTAAATTATGAACCGACTTTCCCTGTGATGCTGTGTCGGAAGCCGACGTTCTTTGAGATTAATGCGGTATCATATTCATCGAAGAAATTATAAAACGAGTGTAGCCGTCGAGTTTTTTTGCAGCCCGCAAGAGTGGCTGATGCTATCCCAAAGGAGGACGGGACTCTTTGTGAGTCTCGTCGCGCAAGGCCTTGTACGGGCGGTCACGCAGGTCTTTGGCATAGAAATAGATGATGGGGGTTAAAGTAGGGTCGGCTAGCTCGGTTTGCAGTCGTATCAGATACCGACCGGCTCCTTCCTTTGTCGCGGAAAGCGACTAAAGAACAAGGGCGGTGGTTTTCTGCTGCCTCTCCGTAGACGGCCTTACTGGTACTAACAAGGGAGGTGCGGCGTCGCAGTCCACGGAACCGCCACTGCATTGAGGGCGGCCGAGAGCAGGGCACTTGCCCAACCGGTCGAGACCCGTGGGAGAATCGGTCGACAAAACAGAAGAAGGGATTCGGCGCGATGAGACCATTGTTGTTCTGCAGTGCACTCGGAGCAGCGCTCCTATCTGGCTGTGCCAACCAGTCGCCGGATGACTCCGTTCCTAGCCCGCGGCCGCAAGATATCGCGGGTGCGCACAAACTGAGCGAAATGGCCAAGCACAGAACTCCCCGGGCCGAGGTATTGAAGTCTCCGCAGATGAGGAATTGGGAGGCATACGCGGCCACTGTCCGCGAGCGTGTGCGGCCGTTCATTGTCTTCGAGGATCCGGACGCGATACCGGGCAACCCGAGTGCGATCGTGTCATTGCTGTTAGGGCCCGACGGCATGGTGGTAACGGCGAAGCTGACACGTAGCAGCGGGGTACCCGCATGGGACCGTGCGGTACTCGCAGCCGTCGAGCGCGCGTCGCCGCTACCAGTGCTGACCACACCGCAGGAACGGCGCTTCACGATCACCTTTCGGCCTAAGGAAACTGGCGACTGAGTTGAGTCCTAGTGAGGCCTCGCCAGCTAGGCAGGGGATGCCTTCAGGCAATCGTATTGTGTCCGTTCGTCCATCGTGCAGATTCCCGGTTGGGATTCCACTACCATCTCGAATCAATGTCATTCTCAGCGAAAGCCGCAACACACCTCGGATACTACGTCTACGCGCTCGTCGATCCGAGGGACAACCAGATTTTCTACGTTGGCAAGGCAAGCGCGAACAATCGGGCCTTCGATCATCTCAAGGCTAGGAAGGAAGAAGGTGAAAAGCAGCGCCGAATAGCTGCGATACGCGACGAAGATCTGGAACCCGAGGTCCAGATCTTGCGATATGGGTTGAAGAGCGAGCAGGCTTGCCTCGACGTGGAAGCCCCAATCATCGATACCATCGGTCTGGAGAACCTCACCAACAAGGTGAGGGGGCATGGTATTGAGCGAGGTCGCCAAACGGCGAAGGAGATCGAGCGCCTCCATGGGTCCGCCGATGTCGAACTCAGCACCTACCAAGGAGCGCTCATGCTCTTCTTCATCAACAGGACTTACTCGCCGACAAAGACGGAGCAGGAGATTTACGACTGCACGCGCCAGTACTGGCACCGCGTTGCCAAAAAGACGCGTAAGCCAGGCGCCGATGGCAAGCTCCGGTATCCCACCGCCCTGGCCGTTGTCGATAGCGTGGTGGTGCGGGCCTACTCGATCGCTGCGTGGTTTCCAGCGGGAGCGACGTTCACCAGTCGCGGTATTTTTTCCCCCAGCGACCGCTGGGAGTTCGTAGGGCAACTGTTGACAGATCACCCGCTTGCCGGCCGGCGGCTCAAGAGGAAGGGGAAGGACATCCTCGCGACACAGCAGGGGTACCGCTACGTCAACTGATCTTGGGGAAAGAATGTGGCGGTGCCCGCCGGGTAGATCTGGGCCCGTCCGAACCGGACTTTTGGGTCACAGTGGGTACAAGGCAAAGATACAGTTTGATAGGCACTTCGCGAACGCGACGACGTCGAGCGATGCCTTGTACGGACGGTCACGCAGGTCGTTGCCATAAAGGTAGATGGTTGGGTTCAAGTAGCGCCGACCTGCAGCGTTTTCGCTCATATCCAATCGCATGCGATTGGTATGAATAATCTTGTTGCATGCTTCGCGCAAGCTCAGATCGACGACCTGCTCCGGGCGCCGCGTATCGGTGTTGAGCGTGCCGCAGGGTGTTGCCAATCGATTAGGTTGTCCGCTTAGTCCATCGTCCAAGACGCGTGTCGTAATGGCGACCGCAAGCAGAATGCGCTTGATCTCGTCTTCTTCACCTTCCTGCAAACGA